>CAYNAN010000027.1:0-26232 GCA_964395085.1 uncultured Synergistaceae bacterium | reverse complement strand
CCCTAAAAATAGAAGCCGTCCCGGATATCCGGGACGGCTTCTATTTCATCAAAGCTGGAAGCCAGGTTGAGACGACTGGCACGAAAGTCACTAAAAGCAGTATAAGCAGGTTACACAGTATAAAGGGGAATGCGTGAGCGAATATCTCGGTTATCGGCATCTTGCAGATCTTGTTGCAGGCGTTGAGACACATCCCTACCGGAGGTGTCACCAGACCGATTGCCAAACCGGTTATCATGACTGCCCCAAACTGGAGCTCTCCCATTCCTATACCCTTCATCACAGGCAGCAGAATTGGACACAGGAGAAGTATGGCAGGAGCCACGTCGACGAAGGTACCCACCAGAAGTATGATGACGTCCAAAAGGATAAGGATCCAAAATCTGTCCACGTTCAGGTTAAGCAGAAAATTTCCAACCATGGACGGGACCTGCTCCACCGAGAGTATCCAGACGTATATGGTAGAGAACCCCACCACGAACATAACTGCGCTTGAACTGAGCACCGTCTTTTTCAGTATATCCTTGAGCTGTCCCATGTCCAGCTCTCTGTAGACGAAAAACCCCAATACAGCGGCGTAGAGTACCGCAACCCCAGCGGATTCGCTGGCTGTGGCTATACCAAGGGATACGGAAAGCACTATGATGACCGGCATAAAAAGGGCCAGAATTCCGTCTTTGGTGGTCTTAAAGAAATCGCCTCTGTCGAAAGGCGTTAGGACAGGATGATAACCCCTCTTTCGAGAGATAAACCATACCAGGACGATCTGGCTGACGCCTATGAGTATACCCGGTATCAGACCAGCTAGAAAAAGCGACCCCACCGACGCACCTGACACCATGGCATAAAGCAACATTGGGATGCTTGGAGGGATGATCATGCCCATAGTGGAGGACGCCACTGTCACTCCAGCTGAAAAACCCTTGTCATATCCGGCTTTTTCCATCTCTGGTATGAGCACCGATCCTATGGCGGAGGTGTCCGCCACTGACGACCCAGTTATACCTCCGAATATCATGCTGGCTATTACGTTGACCTCTCCCAGACCTCCTCTTATCGGCCTGACAAGATAGAGACTGAAGTTCAATATCCTCCTGGTTATCCCTCCGTTGTTCATCAGCTCTCCTGCGAGTATGAAAAGAGGAAGGGCTATGAGGACGTAACTACAGGAACCGGACCATATCCTTTGGGCGAATATACCCATAAAGGCCGGCTTTGCAAGCATAAAGTAAGCTGCGGCGGAGGCCCCAAGGGAGTAGCAAAGAGGTACCCCTATAGCCACGAATACTATAAAAGACGACAGAAGTATGGTTATGCCCATGACCTATTCCTCACTATGCTTACAAGACGGGAGAGCTCAAAAAGGGTCACCAGAGCCAGGTTCAGGGGAAATAAAGAGTAGATAAACTTAGTCGGGATCCTCAGTCCAGGGGTGAGGGTGTTTCCAACCTTGTCTATCCAGTTGATACATACTTTAAGCAGTACCAACTGAAGCACCACCACCACCGTTATCTGAAGTATCTCCATGATTCGCCTCTTGGGAGGAGAAAGCCTTTCCAAGAGAGAATCGATCCTTATGTGCTCGTCATTCCTGACCCCTAAGGCCGCCCCTAGATAGGTCGTAGCCAAAAAGAGGACCGATATGGACTCCTCCGCCCATATGTAGGTTATGCCCAGCGCATAACGACTGAAGACCAGAGCTATGACCCCTAAGGTCATGGCTGCCGTCACCGCGATGGAAAAAGCCGCCAGTATCCGTTCGATTTTTTCGGTGAAATGTTCCATCGAATAATCTCCCCTCGATCAAAAAGGGCAGGAGGCTCAGCCTCCTGCCGGATGCCATAGATGACTTTTTAGTTGCTTGAAGCCTGACGAATTTTGTCGATCATCTCCTGGGTAAACATGCCCTTGGCTATATAGTGTTCGTAGACCGGCTGGACAGCGTCGACAAAGGCCTGGTGTTGCTCCGGCGTAAGGCTGTTGATCTCCATCTTGTCTTTGAGGAAATCCATGCACTTGGCGTCGTCCTCAGCGACTATCCTATCGCTGACCAACATCATCTCCTTAGCCGAATCCCTAAGTATGGCCTGGTCCTTATCGTCCAGACCGTCGAACCAATCCTTGTTGACGTAGAACATCTCAGCGTGGTACTGATAGTTGACGAGGGTCAGATATCTTTGGACCTCGTAGAACTTCATGGATACGATGTTGGTCAGAGGGTTTTCCTCCCCGTCCGCCACTCCCGTCTTCAGGCCCATATAGGTCTCTATGAAGGGTATGGACACCACGTTAGCGCCCAGTGCCTCCATGGTCTTGACTATGGTGGACATGGGAGGGGTCCTCATCTTCAGTCCCTTCATGTCGGAGGGCTGGAGTATAGGTCTGACGTTGTTGGTTATCTGACGAAACAGCCCCGAGTCGCCGGTGGCGAGTATCACCATTCCCGCTGGCTCCACGGACTTAGCTATCTCCTCGCCGATAGGCCCCCTGGTTATCCTATGGATGCCCTCCATGTCGGAGAACAGAAAAGGCATGGAGTATATCTCCAGAAGAGGTGCTGCTTCCTCAAAACCTCCGCTTCGAAATCCCTCTACGGAGCCTAGCTTGACCGCCTCTAGAGTTTCCATCTCTGTACCAAGTTGCCCAGATGGGTACAGCTGAACCTCAACCCTTCCCTCGGTTCCCTTTTCCACCATATCCTTAAACACCAGCAACGACCTCTGACGGAAGGTATCGGCAGGCATAGAATGGCCGATCTTCATCACAGTCTTGGCTGACGCGGTGGTCTGAGCAAGCCCCAACGCCACTGTCAATGTCAACGCAACAGTACACAACACCGTAATCGCTTTTTTCATCACACAATCCTCCTCTTAGGTATTGGTGAAACGCACAGTTTTGTTAAAGCAGCTCTCCCATCGGTATGTGGTCCATGTCGGTAAATTCTTGGTTCTCACCTACCATACTCCAGATAAAACTATAGTTGGAGGTCCCTGCGGCACTGTGAATTGACCAGCTTGGGTTTATGACCGCCTGTTCGTTACGAACCATAATATGCCTCGTCTCAGAGGGCTCCCCAAAAAGATGAAGGGCAAGTCCGTCGCCGGGGAGATCGAAATAGAAGTAGACCTCCATCCTTCTATCATGGGTGTGGCATGGCATTGTGTTCCACACGTTACCGCTTTCAAGCTGGGTCAGGCCCATCATCAACTGACATGTTTTACATACGTCGGGGTGGATATATTGGTTTATAGTCCGAACGTTGGCCTTCTCCGGCTCCCCCATCTTTACTTTTTTGGCTTTCTCTATGTCTATGTAACAGTTAGGATAGGTCGAGTGGGCCGGTGCGCTGCTGAAGTACATATGTGCTGGCTTCGAGTGGTCATCGCTCTCGAAGATAACCTCCTTTTGTCCCATCCCCAGGTAGAGACCGTCCAGGGTCTTGAGCTTGAAGGTCTCGCCGTCCACGGTTACAGATCCATCCCCTCCAACGTTGATAACTCCCAGTTCCCTCCGCTCCAGGAAATAGTTGACGCCCAGTTCTTTGCCGCACTCGAGCTTAAGGGGCTTATCCGGGCAGGCTCCGCCTGTGATGATTCTGTCCACATGGCTGTAGACCATGGATATCTCCCCTGGGACGAACAGGTTTGTTATCAAAAAATCCTTCCTCAGTCTCTCAGTGTCGTAACCTTTAAAATCCTTTGGATTCACTCCGTGTCTGATGTCCAGTTTCATATTATTCCTCCAATCTCTTCTCCCTGGGTCAAATCAATTAGAGCTGTAGCCCAGCTGGTAGGATATTAACCTGGCTGTGGCAAGAACCCTTTTTCCCAAGGGGTCTATCTTTTCGTCCGTAATTCTGAAGATGGGACCGGTAAGGCTAACGGCTCCTACAGGATATCCATCCTTGTTCAATATGGCGGAACCTATACACCGAACGCCAAGATCGTTCTCCTGATCGTCCAGGGCATAACCTATCTCTCGGACCTCGTCTATGGAGGACTCAAAACGTTGTCTGTCCGTTTCGGTCCTCTCCGTCTTTGGGCGAAGGTTTGCTGTCTCCATGTACAGCTCGAACTCCTCGATCGGTAGGGCCGCCAAAATAGCTTTGCCAGCCGAGGTACAGTAGAGCTCCACCCTTGATCCGATCCTTGAGTCCATTCCGGTCTGGTTGTAGCTGTGCATCTTCTCAAGGTAGAAGGCCTCCCCTTTTTCGTAGATAAAAAGGTGGACCGTCTCTTTTAGGTCGTGAAGAAGCTCTTTCAGATGAGGCCTGGCCAATTTGGCCATTCCTGTCTGCAACTGGTATGAGTTAGCCCACTCCAAGCTTCTGGGGCCGAGGCGATATCGGCCTAGGTCGTCCTTCAACACCACATAGTTCTCCTCGCAGGTCCCCAATATCCTGTGAACCGTCGTCCTGGAGATACCGGTACCGTCGGATATTTCCTTAATCCCAGCGTAGTCGTTACGGTCAGATAGGTAGGAAAGCACGTCGAATAACCTCTGTAGAACCCTGATCCCCTGTTTTTCCATCTTAAAAAACTCCCCCTTGAAGGTGTCTTCACTCCACCTCCGAGATTACCGGGAAAGCCATCCTCCGTCCACAGGGAATATAGAGCCAGTTACGTAATCGGAGGCGGACGATGCCAGAAAAACCGCCATCCCCGCCAAATCTTCAGGCGTTCCCCAACGCCCCGCCGGAATTCTTCCAAGGATATCGGCGTTCCTCTGTTGATCCGCTCTGAGGGCCTCTGTGTTGTTGGTGCTGATGTACCCTGGAGCTATCGCGTTGACCTGTATCCCGTTTAGAGAGAGCTCGTTGGCCATAGCCCTGGTTATGCCAGCAACAGCAGACTTGCTAGCGGTGTAGGACGGTACCCTTATTCCTCCTTGAAAAGTCAGCATAGATGCTATGTTGATTATCTTTCCCCTCCTGCCATACTGAACCATGTGACCGGCAATAGCCTGAGAAAGGAAGAATAGGGCGTTTTGGTTGACGTTTATGACGTCGTACCAATCCTTTTCGCCGAAATCCAAAAGATCGGATCGGCGGATTATTCCGGCGTTATTTACCAATATATCGACGCCGCCAAGATCTCTCCAGATACGGTCCGCAACTTCGATCAGGCTGGACCTGTCGGACTCCACCAGGTCGAGATCGTATAGGTAAAAGGATCTTCCAAGCGACTCGACCTCTTCTTTGGTCTCAGGCATATCGCTGTGCCCCAGCGCGGCAATATCAGCCCCTGCTTGAGCCAATCCCACAGCGATACCTTTACCTATCCCGGTCCTCGCGCCCGTTACCAGGGCGAGCTTTCCCGAAAGGGAGAACTTGTCCAATATCATGGTCTCTTCTCCTCCTTTTTTAGAACTTTAATTCCGCTAGACGGACTCTGGTTCCGTATAGCGCATATTATAGTCCATTGTGTCTGACTTGAAAAGTCAAAAATCACAAAAAAAGACGATCCTCTTGGAGGATCGTCTTTTTTTGACGGATGAGACTTACTCGACAGTAACGCTTTTAGCCAGGTTTCTAGGCTGGTCTATCTCGGTTCCCCTCGCCAAGGCAACATAGTACGCGAACATCTGAAGCGGGATAACGGTCAAAAACGGCGTTAGTTCCGGCTCAGTGGCTGGGATGGACAGAAGGTCCTCGACGTCCTTCAGATAGGATTCTCTCCCTACAGTGGTAATCGCGATAACTGGCGATTTTCTGGCCTTGGTCTCCTGAACGTTGGATAAGGTCTTCTCCCAAAGCTCGTCGTCCGGCATGACCACAACCACCGGCACTGCCCTGTCCAACAGGGCTATGGGGCCGTGTTTCATCTCCCCGGCTGCGTAAGCTTCAGCGTGGATATAGGATATCTCTTTGAGCTTTAAGGCTCCCTCCAGGGCTATAGGGAAGGAGAACCCTCTGCCGAGAAAGAGGAAGTCCCTCGCAAGAGAGTATTTTTCTGCCATTAATTTTATAGGTGCGCTGTTCTCCAATAGAGCCTCTATTTTATAGGGAACGGAGGACATCTCCCTCAACAGCCTCAGCTCGTCGCTCTCATTCAGAGAGCCTCTGAGCTTCGCCAGGTACAGAGCCATAAGGTATAGCACCGCCATCTGACCGGTAAAGGTCTTGGTTGCAGCCACGCCGATCTCCGGTCCAGCCTTGAGAAGGAGTACGTCGTCCACCTCTCTGGCTATCGAGGAAAGACCGTTGTTGGTTATGGCGAGACATCTGGCACCCTTTTCCTTGGCAAACCTCTCCGCCGCTAGGGTATCAAGGGTCTCTCCAGACTGAGAGACGAACACTGCAAGTGTGTCCTCACCTATAGGTATGGATCGATACCTGTACTCGGAGGCGATGTCGACCCTTACGTCAAGATCGGTGAAAAGGCCTATGACCCTCTCCGCGACGGAGGCAGCGTAGAAGGATGTCCCACAGGCCACCAGGTGAACCCTCTTTATAGACCTGGCCCAATCAGTGGTCCAGGAGAGTTCTTTGGAGAGATCGACCAGATTTCTATCGGTCCTACCTGTCAGGGTCTGACGCATCACAGCACCCTGCTCGTTTATCTCCTTGAGCATGAAATGAGGGTAGCCGCCCTTTTCGACCATGGATAAGTCCCAATCTATCTCAACGACCTCCTTATCAAGCGGGTTGCCCTCACTGTCCCAGAAAGAAGCGCCCTCTCGCGATAGACAGGCCATCTCCCCCTCTCCCATATAGACTATACGCCTCGTGTACTCTAAAACAGCAGGTACGTCCGAAGCACAAAGGGTCTCTCCGTCTCCTAAGGCCACTATCAGAGGAGAGCCCTTTCTTATGCAGTAAATGTGGTCATCGTCGTCGGCGAACATCACGGCTAAGGCAAAAGCACCGGTTATCCTTCGATACAGCTCTATGAGAGCTCGCTTTGGATCCCCGGAATAGATCTTTCCAAGCAGCTGAGCTGCGACCTCCGTGTCGGTCTGGGACGAAAAGGTCACTCCCTCCGACAGAAGCGACTCTCTAAGCTCTGTATAGTTCTCTATTATCCCGTTATGGACCAATACCACCGACGAGGACGAGTTAAAGTGAGGATGGGCATTCTCAACTGTGACACCACCGTGGGTAGCCCACCTGGTGTGACCAATTCCCTGTTTGCCCTTCAATGGGTTGGCCTCCAGCAACCTCACTAGATCGGCTACCTTTCCTACCTCTCTGGATCTCTCTATTCCGTTCTCGCCTGATACCGCCATACCGGCGGAGTCGTATCCTCTGTACTCAAGTCGAGACAGGCCAGCCAATACCACGGTAGACACATCCCTCGGCCCAACATATCCAACTATCCCACACATGGGCATTCACGTCCTCTCACTACGGGGGAAATACGAGTTCCTTTGTCTCGACAGTCACCTGTCGTCTTTGTAAGCTCGTTTTTGGGAGTTTTCCCGCCTCCCCAGGGGCATCCGCCGATATATCGATAATCCCCTGACCTCGTCAACTGGAATCTATCCAGTCCAGGCGCTAACCAAAAGCGCGTCATATATCGCTCCTATCGCCTCCCTTCGTTAAAATAAAAAATCAAAACATCGCCGTGAATCAAACATACAATCCACGGCGATAAAAGGTTATCTAGCAGCCATGGAGGATATCTGATCCTCTATGGACCTTGAGAGTGAACAGACCATGTCAAGGTCCTCACACTCCACCAAAAGCCTTACAATTGGCTCGGTCCCAGAAGGACGAAGGAAAACCCTACCCGAGTCGCCAAGCATCCTAGAGGCCTCATCCACAGCGGAGAGTATCTTTTTGTCCTTCATGACGTCGTTTTTGTTGTGTACCGTTATGTTGGTAAGCTTTTGGGGGAAACGGCCAAAACGATCCACCAGAGTCTGAAGGTCTTCGCCTATCTCGACGCAGGCTCTGACGAAAAGGAATCCGGTGAATATGCCGTCGCCAGTCTTCGTGTACGGGGAAACTATAACGTGCCCTGACTGTTCTCCCCCCAGGCAGGCCCTCTCTTCCCTCATGGTCTGAAGGACGTATCTATCCCCAACGGGACACCTGAAAGTCCTTATGCCGGCCCTGTCCATGTGCCTGTCCAGTGCCAGGTTGCTCATAACCGTGGTAACAACACCTGAGCCGAGAATGCCTCTCTCCATAAGCCACCGGCCCATAACCCAGAGGATGATGTCTCCGTCCAGGATCCTACCTCTTCCGTCGACCAATAGGACCCTGTCTGCGTCGCCATCGTATGCAATGCCAAGATCGAAGTCGCCTTTTACGACCTCATCGGACAGGCCACTCATGGACATCACACCACTTTTTTCGTTTATGTTCAATCCGTTCGGGTTCGCTCCGATAACGCAAAAATTATCCTCTTTCCCTAAAAAGGGCAGGATCCCAGGCAAAACCGATGAGGCAGCTCCGTGAGCACAATCGAAGACCATCCTAAACGAGCCCAAGCCACCTTCCCCAAGAGAGGAAAGGATTTTCTCGCCGTAACTTACGTTGAAATCGTCCTCTATGTGCTCTACCTTGCCGATAGAGCCACCGGAGGGACGCCAGTCGTCTATCAGGTTGTCCCCAAGATATTCCTCTATCGCGAGCTCCGCCTCATCGGTCAACTTCGAGCCAGATTGGTCCAAAAACTTTATGCCGTTGTACTCCGCTGGGTTATGGGACGCGCTTATGACCGCCCCTCCCTGAGCACGGAGGCTCTCGACGCCAAAGCTGACCCCCGGGGTCGGTGTCACTCCTACACACAGCACGTCGGAACCGGCAGAGGTCATACCGGCAACTAAGGCGGATTCAAGCATAGCACCGGACCTTCTGGTGTCCCTTCCTACGATTATCTTGGGCCGAGGGAAACCCCGCTCTGTAAGGAAAAGAACGTAGGCTCTGCCGAGCCTTAGGGCCATCTCTGGGGTCATAGCTCCTCTGTTGGCTATATCCCTTACACCATCGGTGCCAAAGAGGCAGCGTTTTTTTTCCGCTGCTTCGTTCATTGTGAAATCCTCCTCATTAATCAACTTTGGCCCTAACCGTAACCCTTTCAGGATCAACCGTTACAACCTTAAGGCCCTTTACCTTTGTTTTTACGGTAACAGGAACCCTCAACTGTCTGGAAACTATATTAGTGACGTCCACGTAGACTTGAATCGGCAGATCCGCTGATATTGATTCAACCAGCCCAGCCGCTCCCTCGACCCTTACGTCAACAGTCTCAGGCGAGACCTTCCATCCAGGATATACGCTTCGCCCCCTCGTCTCCACCGGAATCTTGGCGAATAGCCTGGTAGAGGTCTTCGCCCTCAAGATGACGTTAACCGAGATAGAGGTTTCGCCTAAAATCTGTACTCCCTCGGGGAGGGATGTCCTCAAAGGCAACATCATGGAACGATCCTGATCGAAGTCGGTGAGATCTATTGTTTCAGTTCCGACCCTTTCCACCAAGTTTAAAGCTTTTTCCGGGCCCTCTAGCTCGACAAAAGACGGTGACGCAACTATGGAGGCGATCTCGAAGTTAGCGTTTGGCTTTCCAGAGACGGAGACCTCGACCGGGACCCTCTTTCTAGGTAGCCCCTTTCTGAGAACGGCTGAAAGCTCGACCTCAGAAGGATCAGACGACATAGACAGCTCCGTACCGTCCGATTTTATCAGTTTCACCGGTAAGATCAACCTCTCGCCCTTCTGCAGATCCTCTATGGACGGCTGAACCACCGCTTCACCTATGGAAGATAGCGACTCCTCTGGTCCCCTTACCGTTATCTCCTTTGGTGAAAGCTCCACGCTGTCCATCAGAAGCCCGACCGGAAGCCCACCTGGTATGGAGATATGTACAGGCAGGACCTTCTCGCCGTACCGAACAAGGGATATCTCAGCGTGGGCCGGTCTTACGTATTTTAATTGAACGACGCCTGGAAGGATCACCTTGATCGGCAACCTGTACTTTCCAGGGCCAAGTCCCCTGATGTCGACCTCGCAAAGTACGTCTCTAGGAGCTAGGTCGGCCAGCACGTCCATCGGCCCAATGACCCCAACGTCTATGTCCTTTTCGTTTGCCTTTAAGGTCAACTCCGACGACAGATTGAGAAAATGGACCTCGCACGAAAGCTCCTTCTCAGTATCGCCTCCCGACTCTCCGTTCACGAAAAACCACAAAGAGACAGCGATAAGGACCGAAAACACCTGTAGAAGTATTTTGGAACCCAAAAAAACGTCCCCATCTTTTTTGAAAAACGCCATTTTAAACCTCCTTGGAGCCTAGGGATTTAATCTCCTCCCTAAGGGTATCCAGGAACGACTGCTGCTCCGTATCCTCGTCGGAGAAGTAGTGGACCAAAAGCTTATAGACTTGGTCATCCTTGAGGTTCCTGGAAAGATGGCCGTTTATGGCCAGGGAGACCTCACCTCTTTCCTCCGAGACTATGAGCGAGATGGAATCCGATACCTCTGTTACTCCCAATCCCGCCCTGTGCCTGGTCCCTATCCACCTTGAAAGCTCGCTGTTTTCCGTCAAGGGGAGATAGCATCCAGCAGCGATTATCCTAGAGTGATCCAGTATCACTGCCCCATCGTGAAGAGGGTTGTTGACCCAAAAAAGCGATATCAGTAGCTCCTGTGATATCGCGGCGTCCAGTATCACAGCGGTACGCCAAAAATCCTTAAGACCGGTCTCCCTCTGCAAAACCAACAGTGCCCCGATCCTCTGGCTTTTCATGTATATAAGGGCCTTGGATATCTCGTCTGCAATGGATTCAGCCCTTTTTTGAACTTTATGCCTCTTCCATATGTTGCCTCTGCCAAGCTCCTCCAGGACCTTCCTCAGCTCCGGCTGGAAGACGATAGGAACAGCTATCACCATTATCCCCAATATCTGTCCCATAAACCACGATATTGTAGAAAGCTCAAACAGTCTGGCCAGGGCGGAGAGCAGGCCTATAACTAAAAGTCCCTTTACGAGCTGCATAGCCCTGGTGCCGTAGAGAAGCATCAGAAGACGATATACGACGAAAGAAATAACCAGGATATCGACTATATCCTGCCACTTTATGTGTTTCAGTAACTCCGCCACGACTTATCCCCCTCGCAGTCTCAACCTTTCTAGACACAAATAGACAAAAGGCCGGATTCGTATGATCGTCTGAGTATCCTGGCCGTAGCGCCCCATATATCCAGCCCCATTTCTAAGGGGTATACAGGATATTCGTAATCAATTCCCCTGTATGTTCCTCTCTCTACCGCGGGGTCCAAAGGCAACGTTAGGTGATCATAAAGTATCAACCTGGCCACCTCCGATTGGTTCAAAGAGAAATCCGACTCTTTAAACGGCCTCCTACCTCTGGCTAGGACCGGGACGACCTTGAAGCCGCTTACCAGGACGTCCTCGGGATGGAGACATCCCAAGAACTCCAAATCATCCTCTTTCACACCGATCTCTTCGTTTGCCTCCCGACAGGCGGTATTCCAGGGGCCAAGATCTCCCTTATCCACCGATCCGCCTGGAAAAGCTATCTGCCCACCGTGTATTTTCATTGAGTCAGGTCGAAGTATCATAGCCAGTCTGGGCCCCTGTGGCATATCGAAGGTTGACACCAACACCGCCCCCCATCGGCAGGGCGATGTGTCGTCGAAGAAACGTGACCACCCCTCCATGTGAGTCTTAGCCACCGACGTTGACTGTTCCCTCATAGACAAACCCCTTGCCGCTGTCCAGTGTAACCACAGAGCCGGTCTTAATAAGCTCCGTACATCTGGATGCGTTGACTATACAGGGCAACCCAAGCTCAAGAGAGAATATCGCAGAAGGGGACGTCAATCCACCTTCCTCGGTTATTAGGGCCCCTGCCCTTTTAAGGGCTGGGAGATAATCCCTATCGGTGGAGGGGGTCACAAGGATAGCCCCATCCGGCATGGAGAGAGACTCCTCTGCGTTGGAAGCACAGAACACTTTACCCGCCATTATCCTGGGGATGACGCCTAGCCCCCTCAATACGATACGGCCTATGGTGTGAACCCTGACCATGTTGGTCGTTCCTGGAAGATCTAAAGGCATACCAGCGGTGATTACTACCATATCTCCCTCGGCGAGCAATCCTTTTTTGATGGCCTCTCCAACCGCTCCCTCGATGGCTTGATCCTCCGATCCCTCGCTGCACTTGAATATGGGGATAACTCCCCAGCTAAGCGAGAGTTCCTTTTGGGTTTTCTCCGATGGGGTCGTTGCTATTATGGGGCAATCGGGCCGATATTTACTGACCATCCTGGCTGTGATGCCACTCCTGGTCAGGGAAAGGACTGCCTTGGCCTCAGTTTTAGCCGCAATCTCCACAGCGGCCATGCTGACGGCGTCCGGCACGCTTTTAGGCACGGAGGGGACAGCGAAGGGACGTTGCCATCTTTTGAGCTGTTCCTCAGCTTTGGCTATTATCCTGCTCATGGTCTCAACTGATTCCACAGGGTACTTGCCTGCGGCGGTCTCACCAGACAGCATCAGGACGTCAGCTCCGTCCAACACGGCGTTGGCCACGTCGCTTGCCTCGGCTCTGGTAGGCCTGGGATTCCGTATCATGGAGTCCAACATCTGGGTCGCAACTATGACCGGCTTACCCTGAGCTCTACATATGTCGATCAACCTTTTTTGGACCAGAGGAACCTCCTCCGTAGCGATCTCCACCCCAAGGTCTCCCCGAGCTATCATCATTCCATCGACAACGTCAGCGATCTCGAGGATATTTTGGACACCCTGCCTGGTCTCGATCTTGGCGATGATCTTTATATCGCCTCCTGCATCCTCTATTACCTTTCTGACCGCCAAGACATCGTTTCTGTCCCTGACGAAGGATACCGCCACGAAATCGACGTCGTGTTTTACCCCCCAGAGAATGTCCTCCCTGTCCTTGTCGGACATGGCGGAGAAGGAGAAGTTAGCTCCAGGGACGTTGACCCCTTTACGGTTGGACAAAACGCCTCCTACCACGACACGACACTTAACCTTTTCTTCGTCTATGGATTCGATTCTGAGATGGATAGTGCCGTCATCGACGTAAACGTCCTGACCTACCTTCGTCTCCTTTCCTAGAAGAGGGTATGTAACCCATACGCCACTACCGTTTCCGGTAGAATCGTCCTTAAGCCTTAGATCAAACGACTCTCCCTGGAAAAGCTCGGTGGACCCACCCTCCACCAGACCGGTACGGATCTCCGGCCCCTTGGTATCCAGCATAACCGGGACAGGTCCGCCGTAGACGTCGGCCAGTCCCCTGACCATGTTCAAAGTCTCTAGGTGGGTATCATGGGTTCCGTGACTGAAGTTAAGCCTAGCGACGGTCATGCCACATCTCATCATAGAGCCAAGGGTCTCTCTATTCGAGCTAGAAGGACCCAAGGTGCATATTATCTTGACCTTTCTACGGTTCATCCGACACCTATCCTTTCCAATTCATGATATCAACACCTAATCGAAATTATATCAGAGGACAATAATTTCTCCAAGCCGAGGTGGAGTTCCCTGTCCGGCTTTACTCTGATATCCTCCAACGCCACCAGGGCTCTCTCATGATCTCCTTCCAGCTTGAGCAGCACAGAGCAGTTTCCCTGATGCCCTTTTAACACTCTCATGAAATCCCTAAAGAGACCGTCTCTAAACGCCTCTTCTCTTACGGTTATCTCAACGTACCTATGGGACCCGGAGATATCTTCGTCCAAAAGGGATATCTCGTTTGCAAGTACGTTCACACCCCCCCTATCCTGGGCTACTCCTCTAACTATATAGGGTTTTCCAATGATAAGCGACGGCTTCACGTCCAACCATGGGCGACCTTCCCTCGGTTTGGGAAAACAAACCACCTCTATCTCTCCGTCACAATCCTCAAAACGAAGTATCCCCATCGGATCCCCTCGCTTTGTGTATTTTTCAGAGACCCCCAGAAGCAGACCGGCAAAACATGGCAAAACCCTGTCGCTCCGCCAGTGTTCAAGGTCCGATATAGTGCAGTTGACGTAAGGCGAGGCCTGAGGTTGATATCTCTCAAAGGGATGTCCCGATATATACATCCCTATCGAGTTTTTCTCCATCTCCAGCTTCTCCTGAAGGTCGTAGTCGTCGACATCGACCATCTCCGGCACAAATTTCTCTCCCTCCCCAAACAGAGAGCACTGATCACCGTCGCAATTTTTTTTCATCGCGTAGTCCATCATAGAGGGGAACGATTCTATAAGCTGCCTTCTGTTAGAGCTGATGGAGTCAAAAGCTCCGGCCCATATCAGGTTTTCCATGACCCCTTTGTTTATGCAGTGAACATCGACCCTGTCAAGAAAATCCCACAAAGAGGAGAAAGGGCCACCGTCGTTTCTGGCCCTTACTATGGCATCGACCGCCCCAGCTCCGACCTTTCCCACTGCGTTGAGTCCAAACCTTATGATAGACCCTACCGCAGTGAAGGCAGAACGAGACTGGTTTATGTCCGGGGGAAGCACCGGTATGCCAGACTTTCTGACCTCCCTCACATAGGCCGCGATGACGTCTTTCTTTGAACCTATTTGGCTGGTCAGATAGGCTGCCATAAACTCCCTATCGTAATGAGCCTTTAGGTAAGCGGTCTGATAGCTTATAAGGGCATAGGCCGCGCTGTGAGACTTGTTAAAGCCGTATCCGGCGAACTTCTGTATTATGTCGAATATCTCGTCCGCCTTGGATCGGTCGACACCTTGAGAGTGAGCTCCGTCCAGAAATATGGCCCTCTGCTCGTTCATTACCTCTACTTTCTTCTTCCCCATTGCTCGCCTTAAAAGATCGGCTCCTCCCAGGGTATATCCGGCCAGAGAGGAGGCGCATTTCATGACCTGCTCCTGATAGAGGATAACCCCGTAGGTCTCCCTCAGTACGTCCTCGAGAACAGGGTGAAAGTAATGTGGGGTAGACCTGCCGTGCTTGCACTCAACGTATTGGTCCACCATGCCGCTCTCTAGGGGCCCCGGTCGATAGAGGGCCAGGACCGCGATAAGGTCCTCGAAGCAATCTGGCAACATCTTCTTCAGTAGCCGCCTCATCCCCGCCGATTCCAACTGGAAAACCCCTAATGTGTCCCCGTTTTGAAGCATTCTGTAGGTGGGCTCATCATCCATGGGCAGATCGTTTATGTCGGGTTTTTCCCTGCCGTTGGCCTCTATGTTGTTCAGGGCTTCCTCCAGAATGGAGAGGGTCTGAAGGCCTAGAAAATCCATCTTTACCAACCCAAGCCTCTCAACTGGATCCATGGAGAACTGGGTAACGACCTGATTTTCACCGATTTTACGCACCGGGACTAAGTCCGTAAGGGGCATCGGGGTTATGACTACACCGGCCGCGTGTTGAGAACAGTGCCTAGCCAGTCCCTCTATCTTGGATGCGCTCTCCAGGAGGGTCCTCATCTTAGGGTCGCCGTCCCTGATCGCCTTCAGATCAGGGGTCAGGGAGATAGCGTCCTCGATGGACTTCACCCCATCCGGCACCAGCTTCGCGACCTTGTCCACCTCCGAGTACGGTATCCCCATAGCCCTACCGACATCCTTTATCGCAGCCTTGGTCTTCATCCTACCAAAGGTTATGATCTGGGAGACGTTTTCGACGCCGTATTTCTCGACCACGTATTTAAGCAGGTCTTCCCTGCCTTTATCGGACACGTCGGTGTCGATATCGGGCATGGTCACCCTCTCAGGGTTGAGGAATCTCTCGAAAATCAGTCCATATTTTATGGGGTCCAACTCGGTTATCTTCATCGCGTAGGCGACAAGAGAGCCAGCAGCGGATCCCCTTCCGGGCCCTATAGGGATGCCCCTGTCCTTACATGCCTGTATAACGTCGGCTATTATGAGGAAATATCCGGGGAACCCCATCTGGTTTATGACCGATATCTCGTACTTCAGCCTCTCGATATACTCCTCAGGAGCCGGTTTGCCCTTTAGCCTCTCGTCAAGTCCAGCGAAAGCGGCCTTTTCGAGGGCTGTCTCCAGGGTTTCTCCCTCAGGGATTTCGAACTTGGGGAGATGGTAATCCCTGGTCCCCAGGTCAAACTTAACACTGCATCTTTCCGCTATTTTAACGGTATTCTCCAGAGCATCAGGGGCCTCTTCTCCGAAAAAGTCCCACATCTCCTTCGCCGAGCGGAAATAGAAATCGTTGGTCTCGAAGGAAAGTCTCTTTGGATCGTCCATGGTCGAGTTAGTACCAACGCACAGGAGGATTTCGTGCCAGTCGTAATCCTCCTCGTCCATATAGTGAGCGTCGTTGGTGGCCACTAGGTTGAACCCCTCTTGCCTGGCCATGTCTATAAGGGTCTTGTTCACCACTGCCTGCTGTGGTATGGAGTTATTCTGGATCTCGAGAAAAAAGTTGTCTTGCCCGAACATATCCCTGTACATAATGGCCCTCTCCAGGGCTTTTTCCCTCTCCCCTTGGACTATAAGCTGGGGAATCTCCCCACCTAAGCAAGCGGAGCAGGCTATAATTCCCTCGCTGTACTGGGCCAAAAGTGCGTGATCCACCCTTGGCTTATAGTAAAAGCCGTCGGTGTTGGCGATGGATACCAGTTTGACCAGGTTGTGATATCCCAGGTCGTTCTCTGCTATCAGGAGGAGATGGCTCATGGTGTTTTCTCTGCTTTTGTTGGCGATTCCTCCCGTTGCGACGTAGAGCTCACACCCGATAACCGGCTTGACTCCAGCGTCCTTACAGGCCTGGTAAAACTCTATAACCCCGTACATAACCCCGTGATCGGATATACCTACGGCAGGCATCCCCCATTTCGCCGCCCTCTGGGCAACCTCCTTGCATCGAATAGCCCCGTCCAATAGGCTGTACTCGGTATGGAGATGGAGGTGGACAAAGTTTCTATCACTGCTCAACTTCCTCATCATCCTCCCTATCGTCGTCGTCCTTCTTGAAGTAGAGGACCTCCCCTGAGGCCTGAGACCTTATGACCCTCAAAGCCCTCAGGACACCGCTATCCTCCGTCACAGGATCAGTTGGCTTCAGAGCTGCCCTTGAGTCGGCTAAATCAGGTTCCTGATGATCCAAAAGGTTATCCCCTTGGAGAGGGAGATCAGGCGAGGATACTTTAGAAAGGGATGGGAAGTCGCGAACGCTATTCCTCCATGTCAGAGAGAGAGCTCCGTTCCACCCCTCGTCGGCTAACGCCGCCTGTAGAAGGTAAGCGGTCCTATCGCCTGAGAGCATCTCAAATATATACGCCCTTTCGTCTGGTACTGTAACCCTGTAGGTCGAGCCGTCGTCTTGCAATGAGCAAAAAGCAAGGGCTGACACTATATGAGGGATCTCCTCAAAACGAGAAAAAAGAGGCAGGAGCTCGGAAGGATCCCACTGAGGGTCAGCCACATTGATCCGCGTGGGGTAATGTGGTTCTGGTTTAGTAGCCATCGGAATACTCGGCGTCACACTCACCAGCGAAGGCTGGGACATTGGAGAGGCAGAGGAAGGTATCATGGAGGACAGGATTATGCCGGAGAATACGTCCTTTCGGAGTCCCCTTCTGCTCTGAGGAAGGAGGGATCCACAGAGATCCATCATCTTTCTGAGGAAAGCCTCATCCCACCTAGATACGCCATCTTTCAGGAAGCTGGCCTCCCAAGGAGATGGATTGAGGGCCCCTAATCCCTTTTCGGCCCACCTGGAGACGACCCACATGTCCCTAAAAATCCTGTATAGACCTGACAGCACCCTCTCCACCGAAGCTCCCCTCAGAAACATATCCTCCAGGGCCAAAAGCGAATCGGCGCCGGAGTCGGGAGAGAAACCCTCCAACCAACGACAAAGTTCGCCGTGGCTGCCTCCTCCTACCAGTTTTTCCACCGACTCCAGCGTAAGAGCACCATCGGACAGGGCCATAGCCTGTTCCAAAAGGGAGAGCCCATCTCTAAGACCGCCGTCAGCCTGTCTGGAGATCTCCCAAGCAGCCTCATCCTGACACTCAACCCCCTCCGATCGAGCAACTAGAGATATCCTTTTGACCATGTCTTCCACTCCTATTGAGTGAAACGGGATATGTTGACATCTGGATCGAATGGTCACTGGGACCTTGAACGGCTCAGTCGTAGCTAGGATGAAAAGCACCGATTCCGGTGGCTCCTCCAGGGTCTTTAGCAAAGCGTTAAATGCCCCAATAGAGAGCATATGCACCTCGTCAACAATATATACCTTCCATGGGCAGGAAAAGGACGCCAGACCGACGTGGCTTTTGAGATCCCTTATCTCGTCAACCCTGTTGTTGGACGCTCCATCTATCTCAACGACGTCTAGACAGTTGCCCTCGGTTATGCTCAAACAAGAGCGACATAAATTGCAAGGCTCGCCATCCTCTCCAGGGTTCTGACAGTTAACGGCCTTGGCGAATATCCTGGCGACCGTGGTCTTTCCACAACCCCTGGGGCCGGAAAAGAGGTAGGCATGGCCCACGCTACCCCTTCTGACAGCCTGGCGAATCACGGACACCGCTCGATCCTGCCCTGTCACGTCCCCAAAGGATTGAGGCCTGTATCTACGGTAAAGAGAAAGGTACATTTTATCCTCCTGACATCCCCAAAGACGCGGTCAGTACACTATCAATTAAGGTACTCCGCTACTGGGTTTTTTCTCTTGGCCTCCAGCAAAGCCTTCATTATATTATCCCTCAAAACATCCAGGGACAGTCCATCGGGAAGAGGTCCTTGGGCTATTTTTCGACCGGATATTACCAACGCAGTGATACCGTTGGGAAGATCTATCACCTCTATATCGTGAGGGGAAGTCTCTAGTTCCAGATAATCGTTCAATCCATCCGAGACCGACAGAAAAAGACCCTCGGCCTCTGGATCAGAGGATTTCCAGAGCAACACTTGATCCAGACTAAGTTGCCACTCCCCTGTCTTATCCGTAATCGATGGAATTAGGACCTTGATGGCTCTTTTCCTGCTCAAAGGCCATCGGTTATCCCTAATGACCTGGCGGATAAAATCGATCCTCTCCTCTACCTTAGGATGGCTCATGAATACCCCTGGATCGACGTAGGGTTTTTTCATCTGTTCTTCAGCCAACCCCTCCATCACGGTCAAGGCCGCAGCAGGTGGGTATCCGGCTAGCCATAGTTTTGTGACTCCACCTAGATCGGCCTCCCTCTCCAGATCACGGCTGTAGCCGTTGGTTATGGCTATCTGAGCTACACCAGCCATCATAGCCGCTGCTGCCTGCCCCTGAGAAGCTATTATTATCGCCAAAGTGGCGAGGGATATCCTCTGAGATCTTTCGGCCTGAATCATGACGTGATTTTTATCAGCGTGGGTCAATTCGTGGGCAAGTATGGCAGCAAGCTCTCCGTCGCTTCGTAGAAAACTCAGCAAGCCAGTGGTGACGTATATTTTACCACCAGGTATGCAGAAGGCGTTTACCACATCCATATCCAACACCTTCACAGTGTAAGGTAAAGGCCTTGAGACGTAAGGCAACAGCCTGTTGAATACCATCTCAACTCTGGCGACCTTAACAGGGTCGGACACAACTGGCCAATCGGACTCTATCTGAGAGGCCACCTTCTCGCCTAAAGCTATCTCCCTGCCTAGGTCATCAGACCAGCCAGGGATGCAAAAGATAGAGAGCAACAAAAAAATGGCTGAGACAGCCATTTTTGAGGATCTTATAGTCAACAGGGCCCCTCCTCTCTATAAGCTCAGAGGAAAAGACTAGATACTTCCCATGTAACCTCTTATGGCCTTCTTGCCTTCGGCTACCCGAGACATTTTTTTCCTGAGTTCGGAGACCTTCGTCTCCATATTCCTCTGAGCTAACTCCTCGAATCTTAAGGTAACATCCACCGTTTCCTGTAGAAGCTCGACCTTTTGTTTGAGGTCTTTGTAGTCGCTGGTCCCTACCACCGACGCCAGAGCCCTCCAAAAAGCTGGCTCTTCCCTGCCCTGAGGTACACCGAGGTCTCTAGAGACCTCGGCCCATCCCTCCATGAGAATCTCCTGACGAGATATTATGGATTGTTTCACCTGAAGTATCTCAAGGAGAAGGTCCATATCATCCCCCTCGATAGCCTCTATCTCCCTGTCCACCTGAACCCTCAGTTCTCGATAAAGCTCAAGCTCGGAGGATAGAAGCTCGGAGACCTCTAGCCTTACCTTATCCCGCAAAACTGACCCCTCCCCCTGAGGCAACAGGCTCAGGATTGGATGCGGCCATGGCTTCTTTCTTTAGTTTTTCGCCTGCCTCTTTCCAGGTGTCCCGTAACTCCTCTAACATAGAACGGACCATCTGTATCTTATCGGGGTTCTTTTCGACGTTAGCCTCTATAAGGCTACGATGCATAAAATCGTAAAGGCCCATGAGATTTTTGGCTACATCGCCTCCGACCTCAGGATTAAGGGATACAGCCAGCTCTCTCACCGCATTCTGGGCCTTGACAAGGGAGTTGTGGGCCTCCTCAAGTTCGGATTTAGCCAAAAAGTTTTCGGCTGTGAGACAAAATCTTATCGCTATGTCGTAAGTTATAAACAGCAACTGCTCCCTAGAGGCGGTCCTTATCCTAGTGATCTGATAGGCAAGCTGTGCATCTTGATTTTTTTGTTCCATGACAATCCCCACCTTTCACCGTTTGTTTCGGACGATTTGGCCTTTTTTCTTAGCGGAGCTTCTCTATGTCCACCCTGTCCATATAGCAATTTACTCTCTCCCTGCTACCGACTCCCTTTTCCACGTGGGTAGCGTCCTCCATTGCACAAGCCATGCTGAACCTTATAGCCTCCTCAACGTCCATCCCTTCCTCGTTGGCTACGACAAGCCCAGCGACCAGGGCATCGCCAGCGCTGAACATGGAGACGACTTCCCTTCTGTCTCCCATGGTAGCCAGAAAAATTCCCTTAGGGGTGAAGAAAAGGTCGCCGTAGATGTGGTAGGATGACACAGCCCAGCCAGCACCGTGCTGGTGTATGTCGGTTATGGCCTCCATCAGGCTGTCCAAGGAGAACAGGGACTTGCCAGATAGCTGAGACATAAATCTGTGGTCAACTTTAGCGAAGACCGGGGCTGCATCTATAGCGGCCATAAAAGCTGGGCCAGCTGCGTCCACAAAGGTGGTTATGCCGGCCTCGTTGGCCATGGAGATGAGGTCTCTGTATATATCCTGAGGAACCCCAGGAGGGATGGACCCTCCTAGCACGACGGTGGACGCCCTTGAAAGCATCCTCCTGTAGTTTGCCATAAAGCGATTCAGTGCATCGGGAGGTATTGAAGGCCCCGTTTCGGAGATACCGGTCTCCACTCTGCCGAGCTTGTCTATTATGTAGACGTTGGATCTGGTGTCCCCTGGAACGTGTACGAAGTTGGTGGTTATCCTCCGGCGTCTGAGATCGTCCCTTATGTAGTCGCCACTGAAGCCAGCGAGGAACCCCATGGCGGCTGACTCGTGTCCAAGCTGATCCAGAAGCAAGGATACGTTTATCCCCTTGCCACCGGGGGATTTCTGGGAGGATCCGGCCCTGAACCACCCACCAGGAG
Organism: uncultured Synergistaceae bacterium; assembly: GCA_964395085.1. Taxonomy (GTDB): domain Bacteria; phylum Synergistota; class Synergistia; order Synergistales; family Dethiosulfovibrionaceae; genus Dethiosulfovibrio. Next base: position 4,732 of record CAYNAN010000027.1, on the reverse strand, counting down.
AGAAATCCTCGACAATGTAACTTTCGTCTACCGCAGGATTGAGCGTTACTGTTACGATCATCGACCTGCCTCCTCTTTTTTGCTATAAAAAAGGGGCAAGGTGCCGTACACCCCGCCCCTACCGCATAAGTATAGTACCTCTAGAAGTGCTCCGCAATATATTCATAGGCCGACATTGCGGCGATAGCACCGTCACCTGCCGCTGTGACGACCTGACGGAGGGATTTATCCCTGACGTCTCCGGCGGCGAAGAGGCCCTTCATGGACGTGGCCATCTTCTCGTCAGTCTTAACCCATCCGCCTTTCTCGGTGTCCACCAAGTCCTTGATAAGGTCCGCGTTGGGCGTGTTGCCAACGAACATGAACACGCCAGAGACGGGAATATCGGAGATCTCCCCGGTTTTGACGTTTTTGAGGACGACCTTTTCGACCATGTCCTCACCGGCTATCTCCTCTACGACCGAGTCCCATACAGGCTGTATTCTGGGGTTGGCCAGAGCCCTGTCGACCGCGACCTGATCGGCACGGAACTTATCCCTGCGATGCACAACATAGACCTTGGTGGCAAACTGAGTCAGGTAGCAGGCCTCTTCGACTGCGGTGTTTCCGCCTCCGATTACCGCGACCTCAAGGTCCTCGAAGAAAGCCCCGTCGCAGGTAGCGCAGTAGCTTACGCCCTTGCCGGCGAACTCTGCCTCTCCGGGGCAACCAAGCTTGCGGAAGCTGGCTCCTGTAGCGACTATAAGGGACTTGGCCTCAAAGTCGCCCTTGTCTGTGGATATTATCTTGCAGAGACCGCTCTCCTTTATGGACGAAACCTCCGCATCTAGAAACTCGGCCTTAAGGGAGAGGGCGTGCTCTTTGAACATATCTCCCAGTTCAGGGCCGGTAGCGTGCTTGACTCCGGGCCAGTTCTCTATCTCCTCGGTAGTGCAGATGGCCCCACCGATCATGCCCTTCTCTATAACCAGTGTGCTTAGACCGGCCCTTCTGCCGTATATTGCCGCTGTAAGTCCGGCAGGTCCTCCGCCGATGATAACCAGATCTCGCTGTTCCATAGGTGTCTCCTCCTAATAGATGAAATTGTCCCACAGGAATAACTTTGTGGCTCAAACCAACTATAAATTATACACGACACCAGCCCATAAGGCGAGGTATCCCTGACAGATCTCTTCTCATCTCTAAAACCGATAGCCCATCAGGTGTCATCTCACGGAGAGGCCCAACCTGAGCCTCTCCTCCAAACTCGACCCAAAGCCTGCCGCCGGGCCTAAGCGCTTCTTTAGCCCAAGGTAATAACGCACGATAAGGATCGAGCCCGTCCCTTCCTCCATCGAGAGCCATAACCGGCTCGAATCCAGACACGTCCTCCATAAGGCTTGACACGTCGTCGCTGGGTATGTAGGGAGGGTTGGATAAAACCAAATCAACCGACCCGGATGACACCGGGATTGCACTGGGGTCATGGCAATGCCAAAGGAGGCATCTGTCCCAAACCCCCAGGCGGGATAAATTTTCGTGGGCTATATCTATGGCGAGAGGAGAGGAATCTACCGCCACAACGTAAGATCGTTGGACCTCTTTGAGAAGGGAACCGGCCAGACAGCCTGATCCGGTTCCCCAATCCACAGCTAGGCCACCAGAAAAACACTCTAGGGCCGCCTCAAGTAAAAACTCCGTTTCCGGCCTGGGAATTAGACACCCTCTCCTGACGGAAAAGGGTCTACCCCAGAAGGGACAGGATCCCAGTATATAGTGAAGCGGCTCCCTCGTCTCCCTTCTGGAGACTTTCAGCTCTATATCGGATATATCGCCGGGAGACAAAGAGGAATCGCAGTGACAATGCAACCACGACCTTGAGACCCCAAGTGTATCGGAACATATAAGGTCCAGATCAAGGGAGGGATTATCGATGCCCGAGGCAAGAAGTCTCCCTCGCCATGACCTATAGAGAGACGATAACCTATTGTCAGCGGTCATTCATCGCCTTTAACAGTTCAGCTCTGTCGGCCATTCTAAGGGGCTCTATGAGCTCGGAGATATTCCCCTCCATGACCGAATCCAGCTTGTAGAGGGTGAGCCCTATGCGATGGTCCGTGAGCCTGTTCTGGGGAAAGTTATAGGTGCGGATTCTCTCGGACCTGTCTCCAGAGCCGATTTGTCCCTTCCTCTGCTGCGCCTCGGCGTCATGACGCTTCTGACGCTCCATATCGTATAGCTTGGTTCTGAGAAAAGCCATGGCTCTGGCTCTGTTTTTTATCTGTGAACGTTCATCCTGACAGGTAACCACCAATCCCGTAGGAAGATGGGTTATCCTTACAGCCGAGTCGGTCATGTTGACGTGCTGCCCACCTGCCCCACTGGCCCTGTAGGTGTCTATCTTAAGGTCCTCGGTCCTGATATCCACATCGAACTCCTCGGCCTCAGGAAGCACCGCGACTGTGGCGGCTGAAGTGTGGATTCTGCCTGCTGATTCCGTCTCCGGAACCCTTTGAACCCTGTGGACCCCGCTTTCGTACTTGAGATCGCTGTAGGCCCCTTGACCGTCGACCTTGAACACGATCTCCCTGTAACCGCCTATTCCTGTCTCGTTGGCCTCTATAACGTCCACCGACCACCTGCGTTGTTCGGCAAAACGACTGTACATCCTGAACAGGTCGGAGGCAAACAGAGCCGCTTCCTCTCCACCTGTCCCAGCGCGGATCTCGACGATGACGCTCTTATCGTCGTTGGGATCCTTGGGGAGCAACAGAAAGGTTATCTCCTGTTCTTTCTCCTCCAGCAGAGGTTCAAGGCGGTGGATTTCCTCCTTCGCCATAAGCTCCATCTCACGATCTCCTGATCCGGCCAGCTCTCTGGCTCCTTCTAACTCCGATTTTATATCCAGATAGGAACGATAGGCCTCTACAACAGCGGAAAGCTCCGAATGCTTACGGCCAAGGTCCTGAAGCTCCTTAGGATTGGACGTCACTGACGGATCGGCCATTTTATGCTCGATCTCCTCATGTGCCGCCATTATCTCCCTTAACTTATAGTCTAGATTCACTGTATATTCTCCTCCCAGGAACGTCCGGGGTAAATTTAACGTTTAAAGCGGACTCGAGGGCTCTCATAGCGACCTCAAGCTGAGGCCCGGAAGGGACCCTAGTGGTCAGATATTGGAGAGAGAGAGCCGGGGCCATTATAAACCTTCCGACTTCCCCCCACCGGGAGGTTGCCCTGATTATCTCGTAGGAAATGCCCACCACTAGGGGCAACAACACGACCCTGGATCCAATCCTCCAGAGAGCTCCACCACCCCCCGCAAGGGAGAAAACCAATATGCTAACCACGACCACCACCATCAGGAAAGAGGTTCCACACCTGGGATGTATCCTGGAGTGGCGAGAGACGTTGCGTATCGTCATAGGGACCCCAGCCTCGAAGGCGTTTATGGTCTTGTGCTCCGCCCCGTGGTACATGAGGACCTCCCTTATGTCCTTCCATAGGCCGATGCAGCCCACGTAAGCGACGAAAACCACGCCTCGAGCGATCCCCTCCACGACGTGTTCCCCGACGTGACCCAAGCTGAACCACCTCGCAAAAAGGTCTCCAACCCAGAGCGGGAGCGCCACAAAGAGCCCTATGACCGCCACCACGGAGACCAAAACAGATATAACGATATCCTTGGTGGTGAGTTCCTCATCCTCGCCGAGGGCTATCTGAGCAGATCTGGAAAGGGCTCTGAACCCTTCTCTCAGCATCTCCGCCATCGTGGCCATGCCCCTCAATATTGGACGGCTCCACAGCCCCTTTTTATCCCATCCGGCACAGGACCATCTGTCCCTGAATATATCCCCCTCGGGCTTTCTGACAGCCATACCCCAATGGGATGGCCCCTTCATTATGACTCCCTCTATAACGGCCTGGCCTCCCACAGGAAGAGCCTTGCCGCAGGAGGAGTTGTACAGGGCCGACTCGGCGGTAGAATTTGTGACGAAAGAAAAAAGGGCAAAGGGGTTTATCAACATGATCCATCCTCCAATTTTCTACCCAGGTATTTCTCGATCCAGGGCTCCTTCTCGACGATAAGCCTCCCCATCTCAAGCAAAAGATCCCTGATCTCCCACTGAGCTCCCTTCACGTTTACCCTCTTGTCGTAGACATCCAGAAAGGACCTGAGGTTAAGGGTAGTCACAAAATTGGTACAAGCGGCGTTAGGAAGAACGAACCTAGCGTCCTCCCTGGGGACCTTGCAGTCTATGAGCTTATCATAAGCATCCTGGCATAGGTCCATAGCCTTCAGAAAAACATCCATAGCCTCGGGGGATGCCATCACCGTCGGTGGAACCACGTGGTCGAATATAGAGCCGCCGGAGGACCTCTCAGAGACGTATCTCTGGCTTTGTACGCTCAGGCTGACCCCTATCCTGTGCCGACTGTACTGAGCCAGAAGCGCCCTGGACACCTCCGACACCGCAAAGGTCATAGAACAGTGCTCCAGGACACTCAGATGTTTTGCGTTTATCAAAAAATCGACAAGCTTAGCCATCTTGCCGCTATCTACTGGATCCCTGTACAGCTCCTGAGGGGCCATAGGACTGTGACAGGTATGGCCTGCGAGCCATATAGCCATAAGATAATCGGGCGTAGTGTATATAAGATCCACCCTCATAGGGACCTCCTATCTCCCGGATAAGCCGGGAAGCTCCAATAGAACTAGAGGGAAAAAGAGGGGCCTAGGCCCCTCTTT
>CAYNAN010000026.1:0-26399 GCA_964395085.1 uncultured Synergistaceae bacterium | reverse complement strand
ATGTCGGAGATCATACCAGCCGTAGGGCGTTTCATACTGGTCAGTATCGTGGCGGTCCTTGTGATCACCTATGTTCCAGCTATATCGACTTTCCTGCCTCATCTGGTTTACCCTTAAAGAGAGCACAAAGGTCCCCTCGAAAGAGGGGGCCTTTGTGCTATGCTACGGAATGTGTTTTAGATCTGTAAAAGGGGTGATGACAGTGTCGTCTGGGTTTGATCTATGTCTGGATGTGATGGAGCGGATCAACTTGTACGGTAGAGATCAAGGTGGAGGTTTCTCCAGGCTGGCCTACAGCGATGAGGATAAAGGGGGAAGGGAAGAGCTTATAGGGCTGATGAAGGGCTTGGGCTTTGATATCAGGGTAGACGATGTGGGAAACATCGTTGGCACGTTAGGAGGGTCATCCTATGCCAGCCCTCCTGTCGCTGTAGGTTCCCATATAGATACTGTCCCCCAGGGAGGGGCTTACGACGGGGTCCTAGGGGTAGCCATGGCTATAGGTGCGTTAAAAGAGGTTGAGGAAAAGCATCCAGACCATAAGTACCCGCTTCAGGTAATGGTATTCTCCGGAGAGGAGTCCAGTCGTTTCGGCATATCAAACGTGGGCAGCAAGGCGATCACAGGATACCTGACACTTAAGGATTGCTTCAGCTACAGGGACGACGATGGGATCGTCCTCTTTAACGCCATGAGAAAGTTCGGCCTCTCCCCCGAGTGGATGGGACGCTCTCGGCTGCTGCCCTCAAGCCTAAAGGCCTTCTTTGAGGTCCATATAGAGCAGGGGCCGTTCCTTGATAGATCCGGGATAGACGTCGGTGTCGTTGAGGCTATAGCTGCCCCAACCAGGATGGCCCTGGAGATAGAGGGAAGGGCCGATCACTCTGGGGCCTGCCCAATGGACATGAGAAAGGACGCTCTTGCTGCGGCAGCAGAGGTGGTCCTGTCGGTAGAGGCGGTAGGAAGGGACGAATACCGGTATGGAACCGTGGCCACAGTCGGAGTTTGTCGTATAGAGCCAGGAGCCATGAACGTTGTCCCTGGAAGGGCCCATCTGAAGATAGACCTGAGGGGAATAAAGAAGGAAAGCCTGGATAGATCGTACGATAGGATAAAGACGTCCATTGAGAGCATATGCTCCTCCAGGAAGGTCGATTTTGAATTCAAGCTACTGTCAAAGGGCGATCCTGTGGTTCTGGACGGAGGCCTTAGGCGACTTTTAGGCAGGGTATGTGACGAGCTTGGCCTGAAATGGACCGACATGCCAAGTGGAGCGGGACACGATGCGATGTACGTGGCGTCCTCGATCCCGACCGCCATGATATTCGTACCATGTGTCGATGGGGTAAGCCATAACATGTCCGAGCAGGTCGAGTTGGAGAGGATAAAGCCCGGCTATAGGGCTTTGGTAAGGGCCATAGAGAGCCTATTGGAGAGGTAACCTGAGAGGAGTGAGCTTTTTGAGGAAGTTTTTACACGGAGCCAGGGTGGTGGATCCTAGTCAAAATCTGGATGGCTACTTGGATATCCTGATTGAGGACGGAAGGGTAGGCTGGATAGGACAGGGGAAGCCCTTTTTTCAAGGAGACTTTGAGGACGTCGATCTGACCGGTAAGGCCGTCTTTCCCGGACTGATAGATGTCCACGTCCATTTCAGGGAACCGGGACAGGAATACAAGGAGACCATTGAAACTGGCGGGCTTGCCGCAGCGTCGGGAGGTTTTTCACAGGTGATAGCCATGGCCAACACGTCACCGTCGGTGGACTCGCTCGATACTCTTTCTTCAGTGATGGAAAAGGGTAGAGCCTCCAAAGTCAGGTTCAACTCTGTAGGGGCCGTTACTCTTGGCTTGAAAGGCAAGGAGCTTGCGCCTCTGGAAGACCTGGCTAAGGCCGGTGCGGTGGCCTTCTCAGATGACGGGCTTACCGTAGCAGATTCCTCGCTTATGCTAAAAGCCTTCGAAAGGGCGGCCGCCCTTGGTCTCCCAATCTCAGTCCACTGTGAGGACCCCCTCCTCTGGGGAGATCGGACGATAAACAAAGGAACTATCTCGGAAAAACTGGGGCTAAAGGGGGTCGATGCAGTAGCGGAGGAGGCGATTATACAGAGGGACATCCTTTTGGCATCTAAAGTAGGCGCGAAGGTCCACGTACAACACGTCAGCAGCGCGCTGGGGGTGGAGATGATTCGAAGGGCCAAAGCGGAAGGGGTTCAGGTTTCCGCTGAGGCTACCCCTCATCATCTGCTACTGACTGACAGAGACGTCCTATCCCATGGGACCAACGGAAAGATGAGCCCTCCTCTAAGGACTGAGAGCGACGTCATCGCACTCCAAGAGGCCCTAGCGGATGGGACGATCGACGTTATAGCCACCGACCACGCTCCCCATAGCGAGGAGGAAAAGGCCAAGTCGATGGTAGAGGCTCCCAACGGAATAGTCGGTTTGGAGACAAGCCTGTCCCTTATGCTCTCAGAGTTGGTCGGCAAGGGAAAAATCGGTCTTTCCCGGATGGTGCAGGCCATGTCCTGCACACCTGCGTCGCTTTTCGGACTGGCAGGAGGTTCGCTTAGCCCCGGATCGGTGGCGGATATGACCGTGGTCGATCTGGGAAACCGCTGGAAAGTCGATCCATCTCGCTTCCTCTCCAAGGGAAAGAACACCCCTTTTGGTGGGATGTCCCTGACCGGTAAGGTGGTCATGACGTTCGTTTCCGGCGAGCCTATTTTTATTGAAAAAAATTGATGCAACCGGTTGCAAAAAAAATTCGCGACTGATATAATGCCCCCAGCCCGGACGTTGGGAGGCGCATATATTTGAACTTAAGGGAAAAAACGGTCGTCATGACCGAGGAGGACATGGATAGGGTCCTTCGTAGGATTACCAACGAGATAGTTGAGCGAAACCGAGGAGTGGATGATCTGGTGATCTTGGGCATCCAGAGGAGAGGTGTCCACCTCGCGTCGCGGATCAGGGATCTCCTCAGAGAGTCGGAGGGGATCAAGGTTCCCGCAGGAGAGCTGGACATAACCCTTTACAGGGATGACCTAGCGGTACTGTCTGACGACCCGGTGGTCCACAGCACCTCCATACCGGTCTCTGTGTCCGGTAAAAAGCTGGTTCTGGTGGACGATGTCCTTTTTACAGGTAGGACCATTCGGGCCGCTCTTGATGCCCTGATGGACCTGGGTAGGCCTGGTTCGGTTCAGCTTGCCATATTGATAGACAGAGGTCACAGGGAGCTTCCCATCCAGCCCGATTACCTGGGCAAGATGGTTCCAACCTCTAAAAGCGAGATAGTCGAGGTAAAGGTCAAGGAATTGGATAAAGAGGATAGAGTCGTTATCTGCGATAGGGAGGTTGAAGTATGAGCTGGGAGAGAAGGGGTTTGACCGATCTTTGCGATTGGACCAGGGACGATTATAAAGTCTTTTTAGATCTTGCGTCGAGCTATAAAAGGGCGTTGGACTCGACCCACGAAAGAAAAAAAGACATTCTCAAGGGCAGGGTCGTGGTCAACCTTTTCTTCGAGCCGTCCACCAGGACGAGGGTTTCCTTCGAGATGGCCGAAAAGCTTCTGGGGGCCGACGTGATAGATTGGTCATCCTCCGGGTCAAGCCTCTCCAAGGGAGAGACACTTAGGGATACTGCATGGACCCTCAAAGCCATGGGCATAGACGCACTGGTTGTGCGTCACGGCAGGGCTGGCTTTCCCCTTTTCCTTCAGAAACTCCTCCCTGGAGTAGCTATCATAAACGGAGGCGATGGAGCCAGAAGTCACCCGACACAGGCTCTTCTGGACCTGCTCTCCGCCACCGAGGCCATTGGAAGCCTCGAAGGTGTCCCAGTAGTAATAGCTGGAGACGTGGGGCACAGCAGGGTAGCTAGGAGCGTGGCGAGAGCCTTCTCCACCATGGGGGCAAAGATAACCTTTGCCGGTCCTAGATCCCTTATGCCGGCCGATGTCGAGAGCCTGGGCGGTGTCTATCGCCCCGACGGTCTTCAGGCCGCCAAGGACGCTGGTATAGTCTATCTTCTCAGGATCCAAAAGGAGAGACAGCAGGAGGAGGAGTTCTTCCCCTCTGTGGACGAGTACCATCGCTACTTTGGTGCCTCCAGTCATACGGTCTCAGCTGGAACCCTGATAATGCATCCAGGACCAATCAACAGAGGCGTCGAGATAGCCTCTTCCGTAGCCGATGGGCCGGATAGCCTGATACTTGATCAGGTCAGGAGCGGAGTAGCTACCAGAATGGCCATATTGGACCTTTGCCTGGGAGGTGTGGCATAATGGGATTTGTAGACCTTTTCGTCGATCTCGGTAAAGTCGGTGCGGACGGAGTTGCAAAGAAGGCGAAGGAGCAGGGAATCATCTCTATAGGGGTTATCTCCTCTTCTGGTGACCGTAGTTGCGCTGGGGTGGACCTGTTCTCCATCCCATGCATAGTTGGTCCGGACGGCTCCATGAGGGAGATAAGGAAGCTCAGTGAGTCCTCTCGGACAAACCTGCTCTACGGTGGGCGTAGGCTTGGAGGAGACGGCAAATTGCTGAGAACTGTCATGTCCTACTGTTCCGACATGGACTGTCGGCTCGCGATCATCCCTGACGAGATTTCCATGACCTCCGATTTCCAGGTATCCGAGGGGAAGGCCTCTAGCATCTCAGGGATGAGAGGTTTCCCCGCCGTGGCCGAGTCCATCGGCGTCTTCAGGGCTCTGGAGCTGTCCAAAGAGTCCGGGGTTAAGGTACATCTTCACGGCATCTCCACCGCCAGGTCTTTGGATATAATAAGAGATTTTAGAGACAAGGGTCTAAGTTTCAGCTGTTCCGTAATAGCCTCAAGCCTATGCCTAACCGAGGAGGACCTTATCGATTCCCGCTGGGATCCCTCCCTCAAGATGGCGATCCCCCTTAGATCGGAGATGGATCAGAGGGCCCTTTGGGCGGCGGTTGAGGATGGTACGGTCGACGCTGTCACAAGCGGATACGTGGGCATATTCGAGGAGGATAGGATGGTCCCGTTTGAGGAGGCCCCCTTCTGTGGCATGAATTTCGATGGGTGGATAGACAGGCTTTTTCAGGAAAGGGAGAGGAGGTATCCTCACGTCTCCCTGGATAGACTGACTCACTGTCTTTCCTCCGGTCCTTCGGGGATTTTGGGTTGTTGATCTGAGAGAGGGAGGTTCTCATGGGGCGAGGCGTTGACGATTATTCTGCTGTATTGACTTCTGTGGAGCTTATCTGTGACGACGTGCTTTATCTCCGTGCCAGTTGTTCCGAGGTGGCTAAGAAAATAGATCCTGGGCAATTTATATTGCTCAGGGACCCCTCTTGGGGGCTTGATCCTCTTCTGATGAGGCCTTTCGCCGTCGCAGGGGTTATAGGGGACGATATAGAGATCCTCCTTCAAGTCGTCGGTAAGGGTACCGAGAGGCTTGTGAACAGAAAAGTCGGTGATCCCCTTGTCGTGAGAGGCCCGATGGGCAGAGGGTTTTCCGCTCCGTCGTCGAGCCCGGTCTACGTCGCAGGAACATTGGGAGCCGCTCCGCTTCTATTCGCCAGGGATCGCTTCAGAGTAGGGCGTTTTATCCTTGGCGTCCCTAACTCAGGATGGGAAAATTTCGTCCAATGGATGGAGAAAAGGTGTCCTGAGCTAGAGGTGTTCTCCGACGATGGCTCTTTGGGGACTAAGGGTAACGCCCTTAGTGGGGTGAGACCGGATGAGGACGTCTCGATTATGGCCTGCGGTCCAGGGCCTATGTTGGCCGCTATGGCGAGGCTTGGCCTTGGCGACTGCCAGGTGAGCATGGAGAGCAGGATGGCCTGCGGCATAGGAGCCTGTTCCGGCTGTGTGATAGACACTTTATCGGGCAAAAAAAGGGTCTGTGCCGATGGCCCGGTGTTTGACCTTCAGGAGGTGGTCTGGAATGGCTGATCTTTCGGTTAAAATAGGATCCGTCTCTTTGAAGACCCCTATGGTGATAGCATCCGGGACCTGGGGATACGACAGAGAACTCTGGCGAGATGATCTTCTCGGCCACGTTGGAGCGGTTTGCTCCAAGGCAATAACGGACGAGAAAAAAGACGGCAATCCGGGGATCAGGGTGTGGGAGACCCCCTGTGGACTTCTTAACAGCATAGGGCTCCAGAACACCGGAATAGACGACTTTGTGGATAAGAAGCTTCCGGAGCTAGAGGCACATGGCGTGCCGATAGTCGCCAACGTATCGATGGAGGACGAGAAGGGGCTCCTGAGGATGATGGACAGGCTTGTGCCGGTCTCTCACAGGATAACGGCTTTGGAGCTCAACGTCTCTTGTCCCAACGTCGACCATGGCTGTATGTCCTGGGGTGTGAGCCCCGTGTTGACTGGGCAGGCGGTATCCATGGTGAGACAGAGGTGGAACGGTCCCCTTTGGGTAAAGATGACACCTCAGGCTCCTGATCCCGAGGCGGTGGCGCGGTCGGCACAGGACTCCGGTGCCGACGCCTTGGTCGTCGCAAACACCTGGTTGGGGATGGCGATGGACATAAAGTCTAGAAAACCGGTCTTTGCCCGTAAAGTAGCTGGATTCTCCGGCCCGGCGGTTTTTCCCATGGCGTTGAGGTTGGTGTGGCAGGTAGCTGGGGCGGTCTCCATCCCCATAATCGGCTGTGGAGGAGTCAACTCCTGGGAGGATCTTCTGTCCATGGTCATGGCGGGAGCCTCCGCCGTAGAGATAGGAACCGGTCTCTTCAGGGACCTTCACATGCCCGAGTCCATCTGCAAGGGCCTATCTAGCTACATGGAGGCGGAGAAAATAGAGAGCATTTCCGAGCTGGTCGGTGTGGCCAGATAGATATTTTAGGAGGTTTTTCATGAACCGGGACTCTTTGCCCCTTATTCTAGCACTGGATCTGGACTCTCTGGCCTCGGCCAGGAGGACCATGGACGTGGTAAAAGGCAGGGTGGACTACGTCAAGATAGGCCCTAGGCTTTTCGCGTTGGGTGGGACCGCCTTCGTAAAGGAGATGGTCGACTACGGCTTCAAGGTTTTTCTCGACCTCAAACTTCACGATATTCCCAACACCATAAAAATAGCTGTTGAGGCCTTCGGAGATATCGGGCTGTGGTCCTTGACCCTTCACGCCGCCGGTGGAAGGAGGATGATGGAGGAAGCGGTGTCCGCCAGAGACAAGATGGGATCCTCCATGAAGCTCCTCGGCATATCGGTCCTGACCAGCTTCAGCGAGGAACTGTGGGCGGAGGCTACTCCCGGTTGCTCAATGGAGGAGGCTCTCAGAAAGAGGGCTTGGCTCTGTGGCGACTGCGGTATGGACGGCGTGGTATGTTCACCTTTGGATCTGCCGCTGATCTCCGCCGTAGCATCGCCGAACCTGCTCAAGGTTGTCCCAGGAATAAGGATGGCTCCCGCCGGGGACGACCAGACCAGGGTTGCGACCCCATGCGATGCTTTCAAAAACGGCGCCGACTACATAGTCATGGGGCGTCCAATATACACAGCTCCGGATATCGATGAGGCCATGGCTCTGGTGACAAAATCCATAGAGGAGGGCTTAACCAGATGAATCAGGTTCAGCTGACCCTTGAGAAGATGATGATAGAATCAGGCGCTTATCTGAAGGGGCATTTCCTTCTAACATCAGGCAAGCACAGCGGGCACTATATGCAATGTGCTATGATGTTGCGCTATCCTGAGAACGCCGCCTACGCAGGGGGGCAGATAGCCTCCGCCCTGTCCGGGAGAAAGATCGATTTCGTGGTTTCCCCAGCCGTTGGGGGCCTGATCATAGGTCACGAGGTGGCCAGGGCCCTTGGAGTCCCCTTTCTTTTCTGCGAAAGGGAGGACGGTCAGATGAAGCTTCGCCGTTTTCCGGTGCCAGATGGAGAGCATTTCGTCGTGGTGGAGGACGTCATAACCACCGGCGGGTCTGCCGAGGAAGTGAGGGATCACCTGGAGGCCGCTGGCTGTATCTGGGAGGATACCTGTTGTATCGTGGACAGAAGCGGAGGTAACCACAGGCTTAAGAGGGATCCCATCTCCCTGTGGAAGGTGTCATTCCCGGTTTACTCTCCCGAAAATTGTCCCCTCTGTGTCGACGGAAGCAAGCCCTATAAGCCTGGAAGCAGAAAGATTTAATATGGATCTGCTCAGGATCGTCAAGGCCAGGACGACGGTGTTTGCCGTCGTCCTGGCCCTGTGCGTTTTCCACGGAGCTTCGTCCGAGGCAGCCTGGACCCTGGCGGTGACCAACCAGTGGCTCGCTTCGCTTGCTGGGTTTATAGGGGGAGTAAACGTAGATATTGTCTGTCTCTCCGGTTGGAATTCCGAGGGAAAAACGGTAAGACTGCGAGCGAAAGACCTCGGTCCCATAGATAGGGTAATGGCTATGGATAGAGAAGAGGTCGACAGTTTTAAGTCCTGTCTAAACGATAAAGTCAGTGTGAGGGTCTTATACAGGGAGTTCCCCTCCTCTGGGGGCTTTTGGGAGGTGTTTTCCGACCCTGGAACCCTTCCTTTCGTAGGACAGAGGGTCTTGGTGGCGATGGCTGATCTCGATCCAGATGGGTATGAATACTATCAAAGAAGGTTGGCAGAGTTCCAGAGCAGGCTGGACAGCACCGTCTCTATGGGTAGAAGGTTGCTATCTGGGGCAAGGATTTTGGACCTATCGGGATCTCAGAGGGAGTTGTTTCAGGCCGCTGGTTGCTCGGTGTTTGATCGGGACGATAAGGTACGGGCTTCGGTAGATCTAGCTATTTCCAGCGCTAAAGGATCGGAAAGGGAGAAAATCCTGAAGGAGCTCCTGAACTCTATTATCGCCTACGACGTGGTCCTTTTAGACCATCAGTCTGGGCTCAAGCTCTCCCTCCCAAACGGTAAATACCCTATAGTGGTCGTTCATCCCCTGGATGTCGGCTTAGACCCTATAACTGTAATATACGACCGTTATCTGGCGGTATGGAACGTTCTTAGAAACACAGCTGGCTAAGGGACGATCCCTCAGCCAGCCTTGTTTTAGGATAGCCTCAATCGACCTGATCCTTCCGAGAATTCTCCTATGACGACGCTCTCCTCGAACCCAGACGATCTGGAAAACTCAAGCAGCTCCTCCGCTTTATCGGGGGGTACGGACAGAAGCAGACCGCCGCTGGTCTGGGGGTCGAACAGAAAGTCGTTTACGGGATCGTCTTCCTCCAGGCCGTCGATTTTGCTCTCGTAGAGGGACCTGTTTGAGTAAGCTCCGGCCGGGACGAGCCCCATGGAGGCAAGGTCCATGGTCCCCTTCATCAAAGGAAGGGCTTTCAGCTTTAGCTCCAGGTTAAGGTCGCTCTTGGACAGCATATCGAGGGCGTGACCTGCTAGGCCGAATCCTGTAACGTCGGTGCAGCTATGGATCGACTTTCTCATCTCGTAGGGCATCTTGAGGGGAAGGTCGTTCAAAGTCCTCATCCATCGGACTCCCTCGGATATCCATTGGTCGTTCTCCACCATGTCCGCCTTTATCCCGGTGGTCAGGATGCCAGCTCCAAGGGGCTTTGTGAGTACGAGCAGGTCTCCAGGTTGGGCTCCTGTTACCTTCCAAAGACAGTCCGTCTCTACCTCTCCGAAGACACAGAGACCGTACTTTGGCTCTTGGTCCTCCACGCTGTGTCCTCCGACGAGAAAGGCCCCCGACTCCCTGACCTTTCTGTAGCCTCCGTCCATCAGCTCCTTGAGGCTCTGGATGGGAAGACAGTTTATCGGGAACGCGACTATGTTGAGGGCCACAAAGGGCCTTCCTCCCATGGCGAAAACGTCGCTGATGGCGTTTGCCGCGGCTATCTCTCCCCACTGACCGGGATCGTCCACCACAGGTGTTATGAAATCAAGGGTCAATATGCCAACCCTTCTTTCGTCTATTTTCCAAAGAGCTGCGTCTTCACCGCAGTCCCAGGAGGTTATCAGCCTATCATCCGATGGCACCTCAAAGGACCGTAATACCTCTTCTAGGTCCGCCGGACCTATCTTAGCGGCTCAGCCGCTGGTCCTGGACATCTCCGTTAGACGGGGCATAGAGCCACCTCCTTTTTTTGTAGGTAAAGGTTATTCCATCAGATTATACATCAAAAAAACAGCCGGTGCGTCGACCTGGGCCACTGTAGAGTCGTTAGTGTTATAATGTTTCCCCATAACGTCTTGTCCTAGAGAAATGGAGGATTTAAATATGAATACCGTATCTACATCCGTAGCATTGGAGGAACTTCAGGCTCTACTGTCCGACCTGCAGGAAAGTCTTTGACCTGGTTACCCTACGAAAGGATGTCTCGAGGTTGCACGAGATAATGGCCTTGCCGGATTTTTGGGGGAGGCAGGACGCTCAGAGAGTATCCTCAGAGCTTGCGGTGATGGAGGAGAAGCTATCGGGCTGGGAATCGTTGGAATCCGAGTTCGGTGAGCTTGAGGTCCTAGCCGAGATGCTGAGCGACGAGAGGGACGAGGATCTGGAGGGGGAGTTCTTCGCAAGGTGCAAGGACCTAGAGGATGCCGTAGATCGCAGGAGCATGGAGCTGTTGCTGGACGGTCAATACGACAGAAGCAACGCCATAGTGACGGTCCATGCCGGTTCCGGCGGACTTGACTCTCAGGACTGGGCGGAAATTCTCTACAGAATGTACCTTAGATGGTGTGAGAAAGAGGGCTATAAGACCAAGGTCCTCGATTACCAAAGGGACGAAGAGGGTGGCATAAAGACAGTGACCTTTACCGTGGAGGGACCCTTTGCCTACGGTTACCTTCAGTCGGAGGTCGGGGTCCATCGTCTTGTAAGGATATCCCCTTTCGACACGGCTAAGAGGAGGCACACGAGCTTTGCCTCCGTTGACGTCGTTCCCGATCTGCCCGAGGACGCCGAGATAGAGATAAGGACGGAAGATCTCAGGATCGATACTTTCAGGTCCAGCGGCGCAGGAGGTCAGCACGTAAACATGACTGACTCAGCGGTCAGGATAACCCATCTCCCGACCGGCATAGTCGTGTCATGCCAAAACGAGAGATCTCAACACATGAATAAAGCCGTGGCGATCCACGTGCTCAAGGGAAAGCTCTACGAGTTATCGGTAATAGCGAGGCAGGATGAGCTGAACAGCCTTCACGACAAGAAGGAAATTAGCTGGGGAAGCCAGATAAGGTCCTATGTCCTCCATCCCTATACCTTGGTCAAGGACCATAGAACAGGGGTTGAGACAGGCAACTCGTCCTCGGTACTGGACGGGGATCTTGAGCGGTTTCTCCTGGCCTATCTGAGGTGGAAAAAGAGATGATGCGATTTTTAAGGTCGGTGTTGTCGATCTTAACTTTGGTGTCCCTGTTCCTTGGGACGACTCTCGAAGGGGATCTCTTTGCCTCCGATTTTCCCTTTTCCTCCCCTGTGATGGATCTGTCTAAGATTAAACCGGGCCAGAAGGGGAAGGCCTATACTGTGGTGTCCGGCAGTTCTGTGGTCTCCTTTCCTGTGACGGTTATAAGCGTCATACCTCAAGACGGAGATCCCTCTCATCTCATAGCCATAAGGGCGGATGGGCCGGTGATAGAGGCCACAGGGGGTATCGCCGCAGGGATGAGCGGTAGCCCAGTCTACATAGGGGATCGTCTGGTAGGGGCCATAGGATACGGATGGAACTTCAGCGATCACCGATTAGGCCTGGTTACCCCCATAGAGGATATGGCGAAGGTATTTCAGTGGAGGGAGGAGATCCCTCCTTTCGTCAGGGAGGTCCCGTTGAATTCGACCTCTGTCGAGTCCGACGACGTATCCTACCCAAAGATGGCACTCTGTCTTTCCGGGGTGGGACCTAGGGCACAGGAGAGGCTGTCGGATGCCTTTGGTTCTCCTGTGGTCTTGTCCGGCGGAGGCGATGGTGGTCCGGCCCTTGACACGAAGGCCTCCCTCTCTCCAGGGGATGCCATAGGGGTATTGCTCGCCTGGGGTGATGTCACAGTGGGGGCGACTGGAACCCTGTCTGCCGTATCCAAGGACGGGAAGTTCCTGGCCTTCGCCCATCCCTTCATGCAGAGGGGGTCGGTAGCCTACCCTCTTTCCAGGGCATTTATACATCACGTGGTCCCAAGCGTGGAGGCCCCTTTTAAGATAGGGTCCTTTGGGGATATCGTTGGTACAGTGACTCAGGACAGAGCTCAGGCCATAGGAGGAGTTATAGGAATTTTCCCTCCGTCGGTCGGCCTATCCTTTAAAATCTACGATAAGGACGAAAAAAAACGTCAGGTGAAGAATTTTCGTATAGTGCCGGATCCTTTTTTGGTCTCCCAGATAACGCCTCCGGTTTTCCTCGGCCTTATGGATAGGACCTGGGGCAGAAGGGGAAGCGGCACCGCTAAGATGACCGTCTCTTTTGAAGGAGGCGGACTCCATAAGGGGTGGAGCTATACGGATTTTTTCTTCTCACCGAACGATCTTTCGGATCGAATGGCCCAGGAGGTGTCTGGTCTGGTATCGTCCATCGTCCTCAATCCCTACAGAGAGCTGCTCCCTTTGGGGGTTAATTTTACGGTGGAGGTTTCCTCTTCTCCCAGGATACTCTATCTTGACCGAGTTTCTCTCGATAAGGAGGTCTACGGTCCGGGAGATACCGTAGAGGTGTCGGTTCACATGAGGCCGTTCCGCGGTAAGACCCAGGTCAGAAACTTCTCCCTCTCCATTCCAGAAGGGGTCCTTGGTCCCTGTCACGTCACAGTGAGAGGAGGAGGCCTAGGTGAACCCGATGGAGGGCAGGGGGAGATGGATAGGTCTATCTCCAGCCTTGAGGATCTACTGAAGGAACTCTCCGATAGGGAAAAGGCCAACGAGGTCGTCATAGAGCTGTCCTATCAACAGGCTATCTCCGACGACGCAGGTGTGACCCAGCTTCCACCTTTAGGGGAGTTTCCTGGAGAGGTGCGTCGTAGGAAGATCAAAGAGGGATCAATGAGGGTATACCGGTCGGATTTTTACGTGGAGGGTTCTTTGGACAGGAGCCTTATTGTCCTACCGGATGGGGTGGACGGCTAACCAAAAGAGGGGCGGATGGCCAAAACCATCCGCCCCTCTTTTTTAATTATGGCTCGATAGATCCTCCCAGATAGCCATGTAGGCGTGGTACAGGGAAGTGACGTCCGCTACGCTGATAAGCTCCATGGGAGAGTGCATGGATAGAAGAGGCGGTCCCATGTCAACCGTGTCCATTCCGGTCCTGGCCAGATATTTTGCTATCGTGCCACCGCCTGCTTTATCCACCCTTCCGAAGCTACCGGTCTGCCACGGCACCGACTTTTTCTCCAGCGAGGCTATTATGGAGGCCACGAACTCGCCCCTGGCCTCGTTGCCGTCGTATTTCCCCCCCCTGCCGGAGAACTTTACCACGGCTACCCCGTTGCCCATCTGAGGTTGCTGATCTCTGACGTATTTTTTGCTGTATAGGGGGTTCAAGCCGGAGGTAACATCGGCACTGATAGCTGCGCTGTTGCTGTAGAGCCTTCTGAGGGAAAGAACATCCGTCTTTAGGCTATGAGCCCTGAGGAGCTCTAGCATGAAGAGGTCCATAAACGCACCTTGGGCTCCCCCTATGCTCTCGCTCCCTATTTCCTCTCGGTCGACCGCCATGAATACCGCTGTTTTTTTGGGTATCTCCATGTCGCAGAAGGCCTTGTAGGACATAGCAGCGCATACTCGGTCGTCCAGGCCATAAGCGGCTATCATAGATCCGTCCAGGCCAGCCAACCTAGCCGGACCTGATGGGACGAGCGATAGATCCGCTGAGAGGAACCCTTTTTCGTCCAGTCCCCATTTTTCCCGCAGGAGAGATGAAATCGCTTCTTTTATCGGGAGGTCCCCTTCGACTAAGGGTCTGTTCCCGACCAAAGCGTCCAGGTCCTCTCCCTCTATAGTCTCGGAGGCCTTTCTCTTCTCCATGTCCCTGTCCAGGTGAGGTTCCAGGTCGGGTATCATAAGGATCGGTTCATCCTCCCTCTCTCCCAATACTACGGATAGACAGGTTCCGTCTGACCTGTGAATCTCTCCGTGTAGGGCCAGGGGAACATTGGTCCATTGATATTTTTTCAAACCTCCGTAATAATGACAGTCGAGAAGGGCCAGTCCTCCATCTTCGTACAGAGGACGTCCTTTCACGTCTATCCTCGGAGAGTCCAGGTGTGAGGCTATCACGGTAACGCCTGACTCTAGGCCGAGTCTACCTATCTTGGCAGCAAGGATAGCTCTTCCCTTCCAGTCCATGAATACGGTATCTCCTGGTTTCAGGTCGCCCGTTTCCTGTACCGGTTTGGCTCCTCTGGTGGAAAGATCCGATTTCAGCCATCGGACGCACTCTCTCTCGGTCTTGCAGGATGTAACCATGTCCATCAGAAAGTCTTTTGTGCTATCCATATCAGATGGGCTGTATCTTCTCCAGCTACCGAACCTGTTATTTTTCTTTGGGGTATCAGTCATGGTATTCCTCCCAATCTAAATGTGGTTTTTTTACCGGAAACGAGGGTATTATATGCGAGTTGGCTCGATGACGCATCAAAAAGGACTTTTTATATCTTTTGAGGGCGTGGATGGTTCAGGAAAATCGACCCAGGCCAGGATGTTGTACGATCATCTTCTATCGATCGGTTATCCTGTGATCCTCACAAGAGAGCCAGGAGACTGGTCCGAGGGCGGAAAGCTCAGGGATATCCTCCTGAACGGCGACCTGAGGCACGAAAAAACGGAGCTTTTCCTCTTTCTCGCTGATCGATGTGAGAACCTATCTCAGGTGGTAATCCCCTCCCTTTCGAGGGGCGAGGTGGTGCTATGCGATCGTTACACCGATTCGACCCTGGCCTACCAGTGTTTTGGCAGAGGATTAAACCTTGAGGAGGTGGAAAGGCTATTTTCCTGGAGCGGTTTTCCCGTGCCAGATCTTACGCTGCTCCTATCCATCTCCCAAGATGAGTCCGTCTCTAGGATGAAGGGAAGGGGGACCTCAGACAGGCTGGAGTCCGATTTGAGCCTTATGTCCAGGGTCTCGTGGGGTTTTCAGTCCCTTTCCGATCGTTACCCTGACAGAATTCGCCTTCTCGACGGCGAGGGCGATCCAGAGAAAGTATTCTCAAAGGTCCTTGAGGCAGTAGAGGGGATGTTCCTGTGAAGATAAACAGGGCCTCCAGGGATAGGTCTGGAGGGGTTGGTCTCCCTATCAGGGAGGAAAAGAGGGGGCATGGCCGAGTCCCGCCCAGCTCCTTCGATAGAACCGTTCATACGGTTGAAATAGAGGCCTTGCTCAGGGAGCTAGACGAGGTCGGAAGCAAGCTTTCCAGGGTTCCATCTACGATCGTGCTCAGCAGGTACAGGGAATTGGTAAAACAGCTGCTGGACCAGGCCCTAAAGGGTTTTTTGCTCAGGCGAGATCTTCGCTGGAGGAGGACGGAGAGAAGGGCTTTTGTCGTGGTAGAACAGACCGAGGAATGGCTTCAGGAGCTCGAGGACGTGCTTCTCAGAGAAAACGAAAGAACTAAAGCCCTAAGGTTGATGGAGGATATAAAAGGATGTCTGATTTCCCTGCTTTTTTAGGATCCAGCTCCGCATGGAGAGATCTGGAAGAAAGGCTCAAGGGGAACATGCCGCCGTCAGCTTTGGCCCTGTGCCTTCCAGAGGTTTTTCACAGAGAGATCCTGCTGTCGGTCGCCGGTTTTCTTCTGTGTGACGATGGGAGCAGGTGTGGACTTTGTCCCTCCTGTCTTGGATGGAAAGAAGATGGCCATCCGGATATGATAATGGCCTCCCAGGATGGTCCCCCGTCTGTGGATCAGTGTAGAGAGATGTCGGCGGAGCTACAGCTTAAGCCAGTGTTGTCTAAGGGAAGATTGGGCGTGGTCCCCTTCGCCGACGGTCTTAATCTCAACTCTGCCAATAGCCTGTTGAAGATAACGGAGGAACCACCGGAGGGCTGTCGGTTGATATTCCTGATGGGGGAGGACCGACTCATACCGACCCTCAGAAGCAGGGTGTTGACCGTCGTCTTTCCCGAGAAAGAGGTATTCTCATCGGCTCGTATCCCTAACGGCAGAGCGGAGTGGACGGAATGGCTTGGAAGGGTTGCATCGTTGGACAGGGAAGGGCTCTTTCTTGAGGTTCAAGGTCTTATAAGTACCTTGACCGAGAGAGGGCTTTACAGCAAGGCCTCCGGGCTATCCCAGTTGATATTTTTAGCTGATCAGACCCATCTCTCCGTCTCCATGATGGGAGATATGGTTTTTTTAATTATAGAGGAGGAGTACCCCTTTGAAAGTGTTTTTGACCGTGTTTGGTAAACCTCGATATCTGGGGTTGGTGTCGGAGTCCGATGCACCTGTGTTGGTTCCCGGTGAGCCTGTGGTGGTTCAGACATCCAGAGGAGAGGAAATAGCCAAGGTAGCAGGAGAAATTTCCGGAGAACAGGCCGATTTTTACGTCAGGAGCAACGAAGAGGGGGCGAAGGACGGGGTCCAAAACGGAGAGCCAGGTTTGCAGACCGTGGTTTTCGTCAGACAGGCCACGGAGGAGGATGTCGTCCTGGACGAGGAGAACAGAGGGCTGGAGGAGGACGTTTTACTCGGGGCCAGAAGGCTGTTAGGCGAACACGGCCTAGCCATGAAGATCGTGGATGTGGAATATCTCCTGGACAGAAAAAAACTCTTTTTCTACTTTACCTCGGAGCAGAGGGTGGATTTTAGGGCTTACGTAAGGGATCTGGCTAGGGAGTTCAGAACCAGAATAGAGCTGCGTCAGATAGGCGTTAGGGACGAGGCCAAGGTGGTTAAAGGCATAGCTCCATGTGGTCGCCCATGTTGCTGTAGCTATTGGCTGCATGCTTTTATGCCAATTGGCATAAAAATGGTGAAGGAGCAGAACTTAGCTCTCAACCCTAGCAAGATATCGGGGCTCTGTGGCCGCCTGATGTGCTGTATGAGCTACGAGCACAACGTCTACAGGGAGCTTTGGAAGGATCTTCCCAATCCAGGTAGCAAGGTGAAAGGCCCTAAGGGCAATTTTCTTATGCTGGGTGTGGACGTAAAGGAGGGCAGCGTACTGATGAGAGCTCCAGATGGAGCACACTTCTCGGTTGAGGTGGCGCTTTTCGATCAGTTCAGGGAAAAAGTAGCCGCAGGGGATGATTGGTTAATTCCATCTGTGTCTCGATCTAACGGACAGAAACCGACCCCGCCCGTCCAAGAGAGGGAACGATCTCAGGATAAGGCTTCTCCAAGACACCCTGTTAGAAAGGTCCAGCCCAAAGATCAATCTGTAGCTGAGAATCCCAAAAAAGAGGCCGAAAGGGATAACCTGCCGTTGGAGGACGGTTCTCCTAAGAAAACATCTCGAAGGAGGAGAAAAAAGAAAAAAAACACAGGTCCGGAGCAAGTGCAGTCGAACCAGATCCACGAAAAGAAGGATACGGTGGACCAGGGAGCCTCCGCCCCTGTAAAAAAGAAGAGGAGAAGAAGGAGCAACAGAAAAAAAGACATCGTTAGCGGTGGGGAGGGAGAAAAGTAGTGGCTTTCTTGAAAAATCTAAAGACAAAGCTCTCCTCTGTCAGGGAAAAATGGAGCGATGGTGTTGTCTCGTTGTTCTCGGGCAGGCTAGATGAGGATTTTTGGACAGATCTTGAGGAGAAGCTTATATCAGGCGACGTAGGGGTGGACCTCTCTGAGTCCTTGGTGGCCGAACTGAGGTCCATATCCAAGAGGGATTCTGTCAGGGATCCTGAGGCGCTTCTATCCAGCTTCAGAAACCTTCTAGTCGGCAGGCTGACAAGAATACCCTCTATGGGGGTTCCTGTCGATCTCTCCAATGGCCTTAAAGTGGTCGTCATGGTCGGGGTGAATGGGAGTGGCAAGACGACCACAGCAGGAAAACTGGCTAAAAGCTTCCAGTCCCAAGGGAAGAAGGTTGTTATGGCGGCCGCCGATACCTATAGAGCTGCCGCTGTGGAACAGTTGCAGGCCTGGGGGCAGAGAACAGGTGTTAGGGTTATAGCCCAGCAGAAGGGAAGCGATGCTGGAGCTGTCACCTTTGACTCAATAAACGCAGCAAAGGCATCTAAAGCCGACGTTGTTATAGTGGATACCGCTGGTAGACTCCAATCCAAACACAACCTGATGGAGGAGCTAGGAAAGATATACAGGGTTATATCCAGGGAGGTCGACAGGGAAGATATAGAGTCCTTTTTGGTGCTCGACGCTGTGACTGGACAGAACGCCCTGAGGCAGGCCCAGGTGTTCGATGAATCGGCTCCTCTCACTGGTATAGTTCTCACAAAATACGACAATACCGCTAAGGGCGGGATAGTCCTGGCTATAGCGGATCAATTGGGGTTGCCCATAAGGTATATCGGAATAGGGGAGGGCCTCGATGATTTAGGCCCTTTCGTCGTGGAGTCTTTCGTGGACGCCATATTGGGAGGGCCCTCCAAGGAAGAGGTATCTGAAGTAAATGCCTAAAGAGAAGGATGCTCTCTCAATGGAGGTCGACGGGCTTCTCAGAAAGCTCTACGAGGTGGGGGCCGATTGGTTGGTGGTGGAGTTGAGTGGAGATAGGTGGTTTCTGCACAAGGACAGGCTGATATCCTTTATAGGCATGGGGCTCGGCGAAACCTCTATAGCTTCGGTACTTAGGGATAAAGGTCCCTCGCTGAGGGCAGATGCTCCCGATGTGCCTGTTGGAAAGTCCGTCCTTTTGGACGAAAAGGGTCTTTCTATGTTCGAGCCAGAAAGAAAAGAATCTCGTCCTTCCTGGTGGGAGGTTCCGATACCTCTTGTATTCATGGGTGGGGATGGGCTGGACCTGAACCCTAAGGCCAGGGATGTCTTTGGAATGCTTGAAGTCCCTAAAAAGGATGTCTCAGCCGCCATTCAGAGTGGAGAGCACCTGGTTTCACTGGGGAACAAGAGGATATACCTATCCAGGCTTGAGGGCTTTTTTTTTGTAGCGGAGGACGTCAGTGGGGATTTTTCCCTGGCGGAGGACGTGGGATGGTGGGCCTCGGTGGGCAGAGCCCTATGGGACAGGCTCATCGACAAGGGGTTTAAAGTTTTAAAAAAGGAACGCATGGACCAGATCGACGGTGGTTCGGAGATGGTTACGTGCCGGTGGGACAAGGAAGTACTGGGCTATCTGGAGATAGTAGAGCCAGACAGGGCTCCACGTAAACGTACAGGAAGGAAAGATAACGATGATAAAAAGGTATGAGACTCAGGAGATGAGGGATATCTGGTCCCTGGAGAACCAGTACAGGTCCTGGATGAAGGTAGAGGTCGCGGTATGCGAGGCATGGAAGGATCTCGGTGTCATACCGGAGGAGGCCTACGAGGACATCAAATCCAAGGGCGACTTTGACGTGGAGAACATAGATAGGATCGAGGCGGAGGTTCACCATGACGTGATAGCTTTCGTCACGGACATGGCATCTCACGTGGGAGAAAACGGCCGGTATATACACCTAGGCCTGACCAGCAGCGACGTTCTCGACACCGCCAACGCCCTGAGATTGAGCGAGAGCCTGGGCGTTCTCATTGGGCAGCTGGACTCGCTCTGTTCCGTGGTGGAGGAAGTGGCAAAGAAGCATCGCAAGACCCCCTGTGTAGGGAGGTCCCACGGAATACACGCAGAGCCCACGACCTTCGGCCTGAAGGTTCTCAACTGGTACTCTCAGCTTCTGAGGGACAGAAAAAGGCTGGAGGAGGCCGATGAAGGCATCCGTTTTGGCAAGCTTTCCGGCGCCGTGGGAACCCTGGCCCATACCTCCCCTGAGTTCGAGGAAAAAGTCTGTGCCTCTCTTGGGCTGAAGGTCGATCCTGTCTCCACCCAGGTTATCCAGCGGGACCGCCATGCCCAGGTGTCCTACGCCCTAGCCTCCCTCGCCTGTGCCCTGGAGCGCATCTCCACCGAGGTCCGTCACCTTCAGAGGACCGAGGTCCTGGAGGTGCTGGAACCCTTCGGAAGTAAGCAAAAAGGCTCCTCTGCCATGCCCCATAAGAAGAACCCCATACTATGTGAGAGGATATCGGGCATGGCAAGGTTGGTTCGGTCCTATCACATGGCAGCGATGGAGAACGTTTCCCTGTGGCACGAGAGAGACATAAGCCACTCCTCCGTCGAGCGCATAGCCTGGCCCGATTCTTTCCATCTGATTCACTACATGTGTCGTCTTATGGAAAAAGTGGTGAGCGGCATGACCGTAAACGTCGATAGAATGCAGTGTAACCTGGACCTGACCGGTGGATTGGTGTTCAGCCAGAGGGTGCTTCTCGAGCTGGTAGAGCGTTTTGGAATGGCCAGAGAGGACGCCTACGCGGTCGTCCAGTCCAACGCCATGAGGTGTTGGGACGGAGAGGGTGCTTTTATAGACCTGCTCTGGGGCGATCCCAAGGTAAAAGGGGCGCTCAGCAGGAAAGAATTGGAGGACCTTTTCTCCCAGGAGCACTATTTCCGTCACGTAGACGCTATCTTTAGGAGGTTTGGGATATGATCGACGAGGAGCTATACGATAGAACACCGGATCGAAACATGGCCTTAGAGTTCTGCCGTGGGACGGAGGCCGCGGCAATGGCAGCGGGGCGTTGGATGGGAAGAGGGGACAAAAACTCGGCCGACGGAGCTGCTGTTAACGCCATGAGATATATGCTAAACACCATCCATATGGACGGCATCGTTGTCATTGGTGAGGGCGAGAAGGACGAGGCCCCGATGCTCTTCAACGGCGAGAAGCTCGGGACCGGCAAGGGCCCTCAGGTGGACATAGCAGTAGATCCCATCGATGGTACCAGGCTCACGGCTCTAGGGTTAAGCGGAGCTATAAGCGTCGTGGCTATGGCCCCTAGGGGGACCATGTTCGATCCCAAATGCGTTTTTTACATGGACAAGCTGGTGGTCGGCCCTGAGGCAAAGGACGTGGTCGACATAGAGGCTCCTGTGGAGGAGAATATCGCCAACGTCGCAAGGGCAAAGAGCAAGGACATATGTGACGTTACGGTAGTCGTCCTGGACAGACCCAGGCACAGCGACCTGATAGCCAGGGTGAGGGCGGCCGGAGCCAGGATAAAGCTCATCCCAGACGGTGATATCGGTGGAGCCCTTCTCACATGCAAATCCGACAGAGGCGCCGATATACTGATGGGTATCGGAGGCACGCCGGAGGCGGTCATCACAGCCTGCGCAGTAAAGGCCTTGGGCGGAAACATGCAGGGGAAACTCTGGGTCAAAAACGACGACGAACGCATGTGCGCTGAGGGACAGGGCCTCGACCTGTCAAAGGTGCTTTCTCTGGACGACCTGGTCTCCAGCGACGATGTCTTCTTCTCCGCCACAGGCATAACCGATGGGGACTTCCTGTCCGGTGTCAGGTACGAGAGCGACAGGATAGTCACCAGCTCACTTGTCATGAGGTCCAAAAGCGGCACGGTACGCTACGTAGAGGCCATCCATCGGCCCAAAAAACTTGACGCTATCAGCGGTATAGATTATAAAGATGGTAGGTGACGGTATAGTCAGCAGTTTTATATCCATTGTTTAGGAGGCACAGCGATGAAAGGCACGGTAAAATGGTTTAACGGTTCCAAGGGATACGGCTTTATAACCACAGAGGAAGGCAACGATGTGTTCGTCCACTTCAGCGCTATCGAGATGGATGGCTATAAAGTCCTCGAGGAGAACGAGGTCGTTCAGTTCGAGATAACCAACGGAGAGAAGGGCCCTCAGGCCTCTCACGTGGTGAGACTTTAACTTTATCGACAGGGAGGGGTTTGTCTTACGACGCCCCTCCCCGTTTTTTTAGCATACAACCGGCAATGACAGCCTGTCCTACCGAGATAGACTCGTCGTTCGGCGAGAGTTTCCCATGCACTAAGACGGAAAATCCATTATCCTCCAGAAGAGAGACGGTCTGTGCCAAAAGCACGCAGTTTTGCCAGACCCCTCCGGCAAGAGCCACAGTTGATATTCCCCTGATGTTTCGTATCTCCGAGCAACCTCTTGCTATAGACTCCGACAGAGAAGAATGAAACGATGAGCTTCCCTCCTCCTGAGAGGGCCTTTCCTTGACCAGCCACTCTATAAAAGGACGCCAGTTCAGGGTAAAGATGTCCCCGTTTTTTTCCATCTGGAAGGTTACTGTCTCTCCTGGACCTCCCGCTTTTGCCTCCATTTCTCCCGCACTCTGACCGTCGTAGCTTACGGTGGTAGGGCCTCCAAGCAGAGTCCATACCCCGTCGAAAAGCCTACCGCAGGAGGACGTCAGAGGGGAGCTTGGGACTACCTGGGCGACTCGCTCGATGGATTTCTCCCTGTCCGGCCACAGTGACATCGCCTCGTTGATAGCCCTTTCCCTTCCCAGAGCGTTTATCATGAGGGACAGGGCGTATCTCCATGGCTCCATGACCGACCTGTCCCCTCCTGGGAGGGGACAGGTCGACAGGTGTCCAGCCCTGTAGAATCCCGACCAGTCTCCCACCAGGAACTCGCCGCCCCAGATGGTTCCATCGAGTCCGTAGCCGGTCCCATCCAGTATCACCCCTATGGTCGGCTCGTTTCTGTCGTGCTCCGCCAAACAGGCGGCCAGATGGGCGTGATGGTGTTGCACCGATATGGACGGTAGGTTCCCAAGTACCGACTTAGCCGCCCTGGTCGTCAGGTAGAGCGGGTGGTAGTCGTGGGCTATAGCCTCGGGCTTGAAATTATAAAGAGATAAAAAATGCCTTAGGGCTTTTTTGTAGTACTCCACAGTGGGAAGTTCCTTGCAGTCGCCCAGGTACTGGCTTGGAAATATCAGCCTCTCCTGTGTGAGGGAGAAGGTGCTCTTCATCTCCCCTCCTGCGGCCAATATCTGTGGAATGGAGGTGGAGACACATACGGGATTTGGGACATAGCCCCTCCCTCGCCTCAATAGCACCGGTTTGTCTCCGGCTGGAGCGATTATAGAGTCGTCTATCTTCATCTGTACGTCTCTGTCGTGAAGCAAAAAGCCGTCCACTATATCGGATAGCTCCGATATGGCCTCTTCGTTGTCCGATATCAGTGGTTGCCCCGATCGGTTTGCGCTGGTCATCACTAAAACACCCATGCCCTCCATCAGAAGACGATGCAGAGGTGTATATGGCAGCATTATTCCCACTCGCCTCTGTCCCGGTGCTACGGAGAGGGAGAGTTTTTCCTTGGTGGGACAGAGGACAATGGGCCTCCTCGGGGACTCCAGGAGCCTTTCCTCCTCCGGGCCTATGAAGGCCACCGATCTGGCCGTATTTATGTCCTCAGCCATAATGGCGAAAGGCTTGTGTGGCCGGGATTTTCTCTCCCTGAGAAGGCTCAAAGCCCTGTTTGATAGGGGGTCACAGGCGATGTGAAATCCTCCTAGTCCCTTTATCGCCCATATCTCCCCATCCAATAGGCCGTCCCTACAACGTCTCAGTCCCTCCTCGTCATGCCTAGTTCCCTCTGTTCTGTTAAAGGACCATATTCTGGGGCCACAATCGGAGCAGGCGTTGGGCTGAGCGTGAAATCGTCTGTCGAATGGATCCTCGTACTCTTTTCGGCACGAAGGGCACATGGGAAAACTATCCATGGTAGTCTGTGGTCTGTCGTAGGGCAGTTCCCTGACTATGGAAAACCTAGGGCCACAGTCGGTGCAGTTTATGAACGGATACCGATATCTTCTGTTGGCAGGGTCGTCCATCTCTGCCATACAGTTTTTACAGGTGGCTATGTCTGGAGGCAGGAGCACCCTCTGTCTCTCAGACTTTACCGTGGGGCCTATAAAAAAAGGGACGAACTCGCGGCATGGAGTCTCTGAGATCGTCTCTATAGAGTGGATTTCAGCCAGGTCCGGTCTTAGGTTCGAGATGGACAGATCTCTGATATAGTGGTCTATGGTATCCTCCTGCCCTTGGAGGACCAGGAATACCCCATCGGAGGTATTGGAGACCGATCCTCCCAGTCCCCAGCGTAAAGCTAGCTTGGCGCAAAATGGCCTAAACCCCACCGCCTGGACCACTCCGGTGACGATTATTTGCCGTTCTATCAATTTGAACTACCTCCATTCCTGTTTCAGGGGCATTTTACTACAGAACTTAAGTCTAGAAAGGAGAGGACGAGGATGAAGGGGTCGAGTTTTATCCACGTTTATTACGGGACCGGAAAGGGAAAGACCACCGCAGCCATGGGGTTGGCACTCAGAGCCAGCGGGGCGGGACTTTCCGTGGGGATCGTACAGTTTATGAAGGGGTATCCCTACTCGGAGGTCGAACCGCTCAGGTCCCTCAGAGGAGTAAAGCTGATCCAGACCGGTAGGCCAGACTACGTGTACAAGGGGCACGAGACGGAGGAGGATTTTTCCGAGGCCAGGAGGGGTATGGATGCGGTCAGGGACTTCATCCTGATCGAGAAGAGGGATCTAGTCATATTGGACGAGATATGCGTGGCTTTGTCCTTTGGATTGGTCAAGGAGGAAGATATCCTTGACCTGATGGATAGGAGACCTAAAGGTGTGGAGCTGGTCCTGACAGGCAGGGATCCGTCATCTGCTATATTGGAGAGGGCGGACTATCTGTCGGAGATAATCTGCCACCGTCATCCCTACGACAAGGGCATTCTATCTAGGGAGGGAATCGACCATTAGAATTCCGGTCATATTGGGTGTAAGCGGTGGCGTGGACAGCTGTAGCTCGGCCTTGATCCTGAGGGACATGGGATACGATCCTATCGGGGTCAAGTTGCTGTTGCACGATAACGACGACGAGAGGGACAGGAGCAGGCTGAAAAACCTCAGGTCTATGGGGATAGATGTTCTGGAGGTCGACGGGAGAGCGCTTTTCAGGGATGCCGTTATAGAGCCGTTTCTAGAGGAGTACGGCAGATCCGTGACCCCTAACCCCTGCGTGATATGTAACGAGAGGGCCAAGCTTAAAATGCTTTTCGACGAGGCCGACAGGATGGGAATAGATCTTGTCGCGACCGGTCACTACGTTCGTTCCAGCGTAATTAGAGGCAGAAAGTTTCTTTTAAGGGGATCCTGTCCTCAAAAGGATCAGAGTTATATGCTCTATCGTATCCCTCCTAGGTGGGTTTCCAGGCTTGTCTTCCCTTTGGGGGAGATGGGCAAGGACGAGGTCAGACGGCTCGTCTCCGATCGCATGGGGTCCGACGATATGGGACAGGGCGACAGCCAGGACATCTGCTTTATAGACGGCGATCTAGGGACTTTTCTGTCCTCAAATCTTAAAGACTCTCCCTCTCCTGGTCCTATGGTATCACTAGGCGGCAACGTGCTTGGACGACATAAGGGGCTGTGTCTCTACACCGAGGGCCAGAGAAAAGGGCTGGGATTAGGAGGTGGACCCTGGTTTGTGGTACAAAAGAACCTAGAGGACAACTCCCTCGTCCTGGGGCGGGAGGACGACGTGAAGGTCATGAGGATCGGTACGTCTCGTCTCAGGTGGCAGCAGGAGGTAGTGGAGGGCGGCAGATACGAAATGCAACACAGATATAGATCTCGCCCGCAGGTGGGAAAACTGGTATCCTTGAAGGAGGACAGCATGGAGATCCTATTGGACCGTCCTGCCGAGGGGGTTGCCGTCGGGCAGTCCCTAGTCCTTTACGATGGCCCCTGCTTATTGGGCGGGGGGATAATAGAGTGGACCGCTAACTGGTGAAGGAGGTATTAATTATGTCTCTTAAGGACGTTCTTGAATTGAAAGTCGACAGTGTGAGAAGGATGACCGATCCTTCCTCCCTGGACTGTTCTTCCACCGAGGAGGTGGAGTGTCTCACCGGTTTTATCGGTCAGGACAGGGCCGTCAAGGCTATGGATTTTGGCCTCTCGGTCGACAGCAAGGGATACAACATATTCGTGGTGGGCAACTCAGGCAGCGGGAGGACCACCTATGCCCTGGACAGCCTGAGGAAAAAGGCCCATGGAATGGATGTCCCGGATGACCTGGTCTACGTCTACAACTTCGACAATCCAGGGGAGCCGATAGCGTTGTTCCTCCCTGCCGGGAAGGGTAAGGAAATGGAGTCTACTTTCTCCTCTCTCGTGGACGACCTCAAGGGGGTCATAAGCAAGGCATTCGAAAAGGGCCATTACGAGGACACAAAGGCACAGGAGGTCAAATCCTTCCAGGAGGAGGTCAACTCCAGGATGGAGGAGATAAAGTCCTGGGCCTGGGAGAAGGGCTTTTCCGTGAAGAGGACCCCTCAGGGATTCGTCAACATCCCCCTAAAAGAGGAGGTTGACGAGGAGGGAAACGTCACCAGGAGGGAGATACAACCGGAGGAGTTCGAGGAGCTGGGAGAGGATCGTCAGAAGGCCCTTCAGGACGAATCGGAGGAGATATCCCAAAAGACCCTGG
>CAYNAN010000025.1:0-27921 GCA_964395085.1 uncultured Synergistaceae bacterium | reverse complement strand
GCACAGGACGTGCCCTCCGAGGCGGTTCGTACGAAACAGGCAGGTCGAGTATACGTCTGGGCGAGACAGGGCGCAGGCGGGACGGTCTCTCCGAGGGGACTCAAGTGTGAGTTTTTAGAGGTCCCCTTATCTCGCATATATGGGCTAATCTTTTTTCAGGGATTGTTCCACTCCCTCGGGATGGAGAAGGAGATGCCTCAGAAGCTGAGATCTACTGACTACCCCGATCAACACTCCATCCCTGAGGACCGGGGCTATTTTTATGTTGTCCTTTATGACTTTGTTGGCCACGTAGAAGTCGCTGTCGTCCTCGTCAAAACAGATTATATTGACCTTCATGTACTTACTGATAGGGTCGTTGGATATAGCCTTCAACCTGACACTGAACTGTCCGTAATCGGGCAAGAAGGACGAGTCCTGTAGCATATGGGCATAGCCAGGCAGAGCTGCCTTGATTATGTCCTTCTCGCTTATAAAACCTATCACCCTGTTATCGTCGTCCAGGACAGGAAGCCCAGAGGCGTTGTGATGATAGAGCACCTCTATCGCCTCGGAGACCGGACAGTCAGCCGACAGGGAGCTGAGATCCCTGTCTATTATCTCTCCTACCTTCATGATAATCCCTCCGTTTCACGAAACAGTACAGAATCACTAACGGATAGTTACAGTGCTCAAAGAGAGAAACCGTAGAGCCCCAAGAGGAACAGACTGGATATGGTCAGAGATATAAAGACCACCTTAAGGCCGACCGACAGGAAAGTACTGAACGGGATAGGTATCCCGCCTCTTTCGGCGAAATCCGCCAAGACGGCGTTTGCCGCAGAGCCTAGATAGCTCCCGTTGCCCCCTAGGCAACATCCCATGGCAAGTGCCCAGTAGAGGGGCTCGGGGGGCATCCCTGCGGTCCTGGCCATCTCGCTTACGACGTGTACGAACATGGCGGCAAAAGCCACGTTGTTCACGAATATACAGGATAGCCCAGATATCCAGAGTATCCCCAGTATCATCACCATAGGGCTTCCGCTAAGGAAACCAGAGAGCCCCTTGGCAAAGCAGACTATGACCCCATTTTCCTGCAAGCCCCCAACCAGTACGAAAAGGGAGACGAAGTACACTATCGTTGGCCACTCAACCTCTTTATGGATAACCTCACCGTCGTCCAGCTTGGACATAGCGAGAAGCAAACCTGCGGCAAACAGGGCAACCACCGATGCAGTTATGCCTATATGGTGGTGAAAGATAAACCCAACGAGAACCATGGCCATGACTATACAGGACCTTATCATAAGTCCCTTATCCTTTATCAGCCTGGATTCGTTTACCTCCTTCAACCTCTCGGTGGCCTCCTTGTCTGCGATCAGGTCCTTCCTGTAAAGCCAACACAGAAACGCCATAACGAAACCCCAGACTATCACCACGAGAGGAGAAAGGTGAATGATAAAATCATTAAAAGAAAAGCCGGCATAGGACCCTATGATCATATTAGGAGGATCTCCGATAAGGGTCGCAGTACCACCGATGTTGGACGCTATGACCTCACACAGCAAGAGCGGCAATGGATTGATCTTTATGAGTTCCGCCAACGAAACCACCACAGGACTGACAAGGAGAACCGTGGTGACGTTGTCCAAAAAGGCGGAAAGCAGCGCGGTTATAAGTGAAACAGACAGGAGAATTAAAGTTCCGTTCCCTTTTGTCACCTTTATGGCCTTTACTGCGATATACTGAAAAATTCCAGTTTTGGAGAGGATGCCTACGACAACCATCATCCCGACCAGAAGGCCTACGGTGTTCGAGTCTATATGGCTGCTTACCTCAGACCCAGAGACTATCCTGAAAAGCATCATAGTTGAGGCCCCCAGAAGGGTCGCTGTGCTGGCCTTCAACCATCCACGGGCTATCGACAGGATCGTCAACAAAAAAAGGGCTAACGCGATCCAAGCTTTTGTATCCATAAAAATTCCCCCTTCCCCTAGACGAACAGCTTGGAAGTATACTCCTCCTAGGGATAACCTTCAAGGGAAAGCACGCAAATCAAACAATAAAATTTCTGTATTTTCAGCGATACCCAGCATCAGACACCCTCACAACAACGTGGTTTCGACAAAACGATATACCCAAAAGACGGAGAAATGATAATATATGCCCACATCAAAATAGGGGTGAAGATCATGGGTAAAAAAATGGTCCTTTACATAACCGTATTAGTTGCAGTTTTGTCCGCCACATCAGCCACACAGACCTTCGGCTTAACCATAGGAACTTTTAATTTAGAGCATTTTACCGTCGATGGCAGGAAAGCATACTCCGAGAGAGACTGTGCCCATCTGGCCGACCTGATCCTGGGTTCAGGCGTGGATTTATTGGCGCTACAGGAGATAGAGGGGGACAGACCCCTCGCCTATCTTGTCAGTAAGGAACTCCCGGGCTGGCGATTCGCAGGGAATCAAACGCCAGACAAACAAAATCTATATTTCCTATGGAACGAGAGCAAGGTGGAAATGGCCTCCCCCATAGAGGTACTGTTCGAGGAGGAGAGCATAAACTGGACCGGGGAGATCCTTCCCTTGTTCAAAAGACGTCCCATAATGGGAGCTTTCAGGGAGATCTCGTCCGGCGGCAGATTCTCCATGGTTAACGTCCACCTTCAGAGCCTGGGGATCGCCGGATCGAAGGACAAGCTGGCCGCGGTGGCTATGAACAACGGCATAAGGCAGGCCCAGGTGATAAAGCTAAACCACATAGCGGAGGATAGCGAGATCACGACCTTTATCCTCGGTGATTTTAACTCGGTCGAGGTTATTGGAGCGACCTTCCCGATCCTGCCCATGCCGGAGGGATTCAGCTACGACGACCTTCAATGTACCATAGACCACATAGGTTACGTAAACGTAGTTCCAGATGAAACATGGCACATAAGGGAGGTGGAGACATCCATCCCTGAAAGGGCCTCAGGGGGAAGAGAGCATCCAGATCACGATATGGTAATCCTGTCCATGCCCAATCTCTTCATGTGAGGTCGTCAACCCTTAGCCCCAGCAGGGTTATATCGTCGGACTGAGGGGCCTCCCCTACAAACGTCCTCAGTCCATCCAAGACCATATTGATCGTTATCTCACACGAAAGCCCCTCCATATCCCTGAGCCAGGCCGAAGGACGATCTAGCCCGAGAAAAGAGCCGGACAGGTCCATGGCCTCGGTCATACCGTCGCTGTAGACGAGGATGGTCTCACCCGCCCCAAGTCTGTCTAACCCCTCCTGGAAGACCATTCCAGGCATAGGGCCGATCAGGGGCCCCTTCACCGGAGGCAGAGTCCTGACGCTCCCCCCCCTGAACAAAAGTGGAGGAGGATGACCGCCGGAGGCATATCTTATGGCTCCGTCTTTAAGGCCTATCGATGCACAGAATACTGTCACGAACATACAGGAGTCGTTGTCCCTGGCTATCTCGTCGTTCAGCTTGGATAGGATCGACCCAGGGCCTAGTCCTTCCTTGGCGAAGGCCCTTATGAAGGTCCTTGTCACAGCCATGAACAAGGCGGCAGGGAGCCCCTTACCGGACACGTCGCCAACCGTTATCAGGATATTGTCGTCGTCCAACATCAAAAAGTCATAAAAATCCCCCGAGACCTCCCTGGCCGGATCCAACACGGCAAAAAGATCCAACCCCTCTCTTTCCGGAAAGGGCGGGAAGGTCCTGGGGACCAAGCTCATCTGTATGGATCTGGCGATGGATAGCTCGCTCTCCATCCTCTCCCTTGCTGCGGTGGTCTCCTTGAGCCTCTCTATATGGGCTATCAAACTCTCCCTCATTGAGGAAAAGGACCGAGCAAGCTGGGCCACCTCGTCCTCGCCGGAGGTATGGGGCAACGGAAAGTCAAAATCCCCTGAGGACATCCTCTCGGTCGCACAGGAAAGGACTCGGATAGGCCCGGTGATGGCCCTGGATATAGCCCAGGCAACGAAGAGCAGCAGGATCATACCGGTCGAGGCCAGGGCTATCTGGGAGATCAGAAGATTATTGAGATGGCCGGTAACGGCGGTCTTTGGGAAAAACAGCCCCAAGGACCAGCCCATATCGCCTATAGGACGATAGACTACCCAGCCGTCGTCATCTCGGTCCTCTATCGCTACAATCCCCCTTTCGCCCCTGACCATCTGTTTTTCTAGCTCCACAAGCCCCTCGTTCCCGGTTCTTAGGCCCATAGAGAAGAAGCTCTCCCTGTTCAAAAAATCTATGTTCTCATGGGAAAGAAGAACCCCGTCCGAGCCCACGATAAAGCCCCTCCCTCCTCCGGGAATTTCTAAAGAACCCATCACTTCAGCAAGCCAATCCAGAGATAGATCGCAGGCAACCACAGCTATAAGATGTCCATCTGAATCGAAGGAAGGGACACTGTAGGTTATGACGAATCTCTCACTGCCACCGTATCCAAAGTACGGCTCCGTCCAGAAGGGCGAACGAGACTCTATCGGAATTCTATACCAGCTTGCCGACGAAAAGTTGGTCCCCCCTTCTCCGAAGTCCTTCGAGTGAAGGCCTCCGCCGTCCTTATAGACAAGAGGCACGAAAGGGGCTTCTTCCTTCTGCGGCAGGAAAGCTACGCATAGTCCAGCCACCTCATCATGAGCCACGACAACAGACTCCAAAAAGGGGAAGAGGAACTCACTCGAACGCCCGAACATAAACAGGGACAATCCCATGTCCTTAGCGACGGTCTCGACCACAAGGGTTATCCTGTCAACCCTGTCCGAGACCAACTCGCCTATCCCGTCGACCCTGGAGATAAGCTCGTCTCTGAGAATAGACCTGGAGCAAAAGTAGCCATACCATCCGACCCCGACGAGAATCGAACCGGTTCCCAAGAGTATAAACAGGACGAGCTTTAGGGAGAGACTTTTTTTAATAAAATTTATCGACATATACGGTCTACTTCCTAACGACGATCTTCAGGCTATTTTTACCGTCTTTTCTGTTGTAGTGAACCTCATCCATGACCCTGCGAGTAAGCAAAATACCGAGTCCTCCCCCAGAGCGATCCTTCATGTCCAGGGTAAGATCGGGCTCCGCCTGTGCCAGAGGGTCAAAGGGCAAACCATCGTCCTGGAACTCGACGGACACAGAGTCGTCCGATTCCTCAAAGGCCACCCTCACAGTTCCAGGTGGCATTTCGTAGGCGTACAGACATATATTGACGAAGATCTCCTCCACCGCCAGGTCCAGATATTGGCGCTTCCTCTCCGACAGACAGGACGACAGAGAGGAGATGAAGGAGATGACTTCCTCTACATCGCCGGTCTCAGCGTTAAAAATCCTGCAGCAGGATTCCATCAGAAAAAGCCCACCGCGCTATCGATGTCGGCGAAAATACTTAAGAAACTGTCAAACCCCGACATGGAGAGGACCTCCTCTACCATACCCCTCACGTTGCAGAGCACCAACCTGCCACCGTTGGACTCGATGGACTTCGCCAAGGCCAGTATGCTTCTAAGGCCAGCGCTGCTTATGTAATCAAGGCCCTCCATGTCGAGGACGACATCTACCTTGCCCTCCTCTATCCAGCTTTTCCCGGCTTTATCGAGATCGGGAGACGTGAGGGTATCCAGACGGCCCGAAACGGACACGACGAGACATCTACCCCTATCATCACATGAAACAATCATATCAACACCACCTCAAAAATCAATTTTTTTCAGAAGTACAGAGGATGACCCTTTGCCCTCTGTACTCTATGTACTCCAAAACGGCGACGTCATCGAAAAAATTCATCCTATCGTCCACGAAAAATACAATCCCCTCCCATTCATGGCTACGGTAAAAATCTAAATTCACCACAGGCTGTCGATCCTGGACCAGGATCGATTCTCTCTCGCATCAGAAATCCTTATAGGTTCCCCACGATAGATAAAAGGGGCCACCTCTGGCTAAGAGATCGTCCTTCAGGTCCTGATCCATGGAGAAGGACAGAGCCCAGACGGCCGAGGAGGACAGACACATCCATATTGACGCATAAAATAGCGATTTTATCCATCTCAAGGCAAAATCTCCTTTCAGGATATAGGCTGTACATGGCCCCAAATAGGGCCTACAATTACAGTATAGGACATTTCTGGAGGTGAGGATATGACGCTTGAGCGGATTTCTCTGGGAGAAGGAGCGATACCGATAAAGACGGTGGCTGTGAGCAGGAACGGCAACGGAACCGGTCCTGTTTCACCTGTCTCAGCCGTCAGCCCCTCCGACTCCGTTAAAAACGGCAAAAAAAGCTTTCTAGTGCCCGACAAGGGATCTGCACAGCTCCAAAGAGCCGAGAACAAGATAAGATCAATGGAGCAATCCCTTAGGGCCCAGGGCGGTAAGTACGTCTCCTCGGTGTCCTACCGATACATTATAGGCCCGGACGGGAAGAGATACATCGTTGGAGCGGAGGTTTCCATCTCTGCCCCACAGGAGGTCATGGACGAACTAGGGCTGTCCGGCGGAACACCGGAGACAGTAGTGGGCAAAAGGGCAGACCAAGCCTACGGGGGGGTCGTACAGGCATACGACATTTTCAAAAAGTCCCGCAAAAAAAGCACGCCCGAGGATAATGTGATAGAAGAGCTGAGGAGAACCGACCAAGAGGTCAGGGCCCACGAGGCCGCCCACCAAACGGCGGGAGGTCCCTTCACAGGCATGGCCACGTACGAATA
This sequence comes from uncultured Synergistaceae bacterium, assembly GCA_964395085.1. GTDB lineage: Bacteria > Synergistota > Synergistia > Synergistales > Dethiosulfovibrionaceae > Dethiosulfovibrio. The sequence goes on along the minus strand of CAYNAN010000025.1, from coordinate 21,228 downwards.
TGTCAAGGGACCTGACGGCAAAAATTACGCTGTGGCCGGCAAGGTCCCCATAGCGGTCCCGACAGGAGGAACACCGGAAGAGACCATGAGGATGATGGAGGTAGTCAAGGCATCTGCGATGGCCCCAGGCGCCCCCTCAGGCAAGGACCTTTCCGTAGCAGCGGAGGCCAACAACAACGCAGCGAGAGCAAAGCAGGAGATAGCCAGAAGGCAGGCAGAGAAGGCCTATTCCCTGTTCAGAGAGGAGCCGGAGGAGCTTCTATCCATGGTTGCGTAGGGAGGTGATTTTTTGTTTTTCGTCAAATGGATAGCCCCAGCGGTTCTGACCGCATGCGGTATCTTCATGATAAAGATGGGGATGAGATGGTTCAGATCTGGAAACGGCGTAAAAGGTCTCATGGACGTGATCGCTGGATCAGGCTTCATCGTGATCGGGTTTGCCCTCCCTCTCATGGTCTAGAAGGTCAAAACGCTGGATAAAACCACTCATATAGTGTATCATGTTCGGGGAGCCATCCATATAGGGGCTCCCCGGTTTTATTGTCAAGGACTGATTCTGGTATAATTGCCCTTCGTCTCGACGTGACGGGACGGAAAAACAGGAAAAGGACGTGAAGCTATGGTCAGGTACATTCGGAAGAGGGACGGTCGGGAGGTCCCTTTCGAGAGGGACAGGATAAAAAGGGCCGTAATGAAAGCCGCCTCAGCGGTCGATAGGGAGGACAGCTCCATAGGGGAGGCAGTCACCCGCCAGGCTGAATCGTATCTGGACATCTTCTTCGCTAGGGAGGGATCGCCGTCGGTAGAGCAGGTACAGGACCTGGTGGAGAAGATCCTCATAGAGAAGGGCCAAGCGGACATCGCCAAAGCGTACATACTCTACAGACAACAGCACGCCAGGCTGAGAGACACAAAACAGCTCTTGGCCGGAGCGGTTGAGATGGTTGGCAATTACCTTAAAAAGTTGGACTGGAAGGTTAACGAGAACAGCAACATGAGCTACTCCCTTCAGGGACTCAACAACTATATAGCCTCCGAGGTGACCGCTCAATACTGGCTTAACGAGATATATCCTCCTTCTATAAGGGAGAGTCACGTATCCGGGGACCTTCACGTCCACGACCTAAATAACCTCTCGGTATACTGCTGTGGATGGGACCTACAGGACCTCCTCCTGAGCGGTTTCACAGGCGTGAGCACGAAAATAGGCAGCAAGCCCCCCAGACACTTCAGGAGTGCCCTGGGACAGATTGTCAATTTTTTCTACACTCTTCAGGGAGAAGCAGCAGGAGCCCAGGCTTTTTCCAACTTCGATACCTATCTAGCACCGTTCGTAGAGGCGGACGGCCTATCCTACGAGGAGGTCCGTCAGGCGATCCAGGAGTTCGTGTTCAACCTAAACGTGCCAACCAGGGTCGGATTCCAGACCCCCTTCACGAACATAACCATGGACCTGACGCCACCGAAGGCCCTGTCCAGCCTCCCTGCCGTAATAGGGGGGCAGTTCACCTCGAAAAAACTTGGCGACTTTCAGTGCCAGATGGACATGATCAACCGGGCCTTCGCGGAGGTTATGCTTGAAGGAGACGCAAGAGGGAAGGTTTTCACCTTTCCCATACCGACCTACAACGTCACCAGCGACTTCGACTGGGATAACGCCAAGCTAACACCGATATGGGAGATGACAGCCAAATACGGGATACCCTATTTTTCCAACTTCATAAACTCCGACATGAGCCCCGACGACGCAAGATCCATGTGCTGTCGGCTTAGGCTGGACAACAGGGAGCTAAAGAAAAGGGGAGGGGGCCTTTTCGGGTCAAATCCCATGACCGGGTCAATAGGCGTAGTCACATTGAACATGGCGCGGATAGGGTTCCTCGCGGAAAACGAGGACGATTTCATGAAAAGGGTGTTTTTTCTCATGGACCTAGCCAAAGAAAGCCTGGAGGTAAAGAGAAAGATCCTGGAAAAACTCACCGACGCCAACCTTTACCCCTACTCAAAGTTCTACCTTAGATCGGTTAAGGAGAACTCTGGGAAATATTGGAACAACCACTTCAACACCATAGGCCTCAACGGCATGAACGAGGCGATGGTAAACTTCATCGGAAAGGATCTGACCTACCCTGATGCCATATCTATGGCCAAGAAGGTCATGGAGGCAATGAAGGCCAGGATGGCGGACTATCAGGAGGAGAGCGAGACCCTCTACAACCTCGAGGCTACCCCAGCAGAGGGCGTCACTTATCGGTTTGCCAGAGCGGACAAGGACCTTTTCGGGGACAGGATATGTTGCGCCAATCAAAACGCGGTAACGAACGGGGCCGAGCCTTACTACACTAATTCGTCCCAGCTCCCTGTCAACGCCACGGACGACATCTTCGACGCCCTGGACCTACAGGAACCGTTGCAGACGATATACACAGGCGGAACCGTTTTTCACGGATTTTTGGGAGAGAGGATGGCGGACGGGGAAAGCACCAAAAAGTTGGTCAGGAGGATAGCCGAGAGCTACAGGTTGCCCTATTTCACGATAACGCCGACTTTCAGTATATGCCCTATACACGGCTACATACCGGGAGAACACCACTTCTGCCCTATCTGTGACTCAGAACGTCAGTTCGAAAGAGAGAGAGCCGAGAGGGAGGAAGTGACGGCGTGATAATAGGCGGCATCAGAAAGACGACTCTGATCGACTATCCAGGCAAGATCGCGTCAATGGTGTTCACGGTCGGGTGCAACTTCGCCTGCCCATGGTGCCATAACGGAGGGCTCCTGACTCAGACAGACACCATCGAACAAGGCGACGTTATGGACTTTCTGATATCAAGGAAACACCTTATAGACGGGGTGGTCGTATCAGGAGGAGAGCCGACCCTACAGCCGGACCTGGAGGGCTTTTTGATGGAGATAAAGGAGCTCGACCTGCTGGTGAAGCTGGACACCAACGGCAGCTCTCCAGAGACCCTGGATCTTCTCTTTGGGAAAGGCCTATTGGATTACGTAGCTATGGACGTCAAGGCCCCTCTTTGCGATTACGGACGGGTCGCTGGCGTCGAGGGCTTTGAGAAAAATGTAAAGGCCTCGATAGACCTGATAATGAATCTGGCCCCCGACTATGAGTTCAGGACTACATTCGTGCCTGGACTTCACGATTCAAGCTCAGCCATCGGGATAGGCAAGCTGATCCAGGGAGCAAAGATACACTACCTACAGTACTTCAGGCCGGTTGGAACGATTTTATCCGAGAGCTACAGATCGTCTAGGCCGATGACCGAGTCCGAGCTTAAAAGCTACGCCGAGTTAATATCACCCTACGTCAAAGACGTTAAATGTAGGGTATAAACAAACATAAGGAGGAGCGGAAGATATGAACGATAAAGACAGAACCGTATGCGAGGTATACTCCAGAGTTGTGGGTTTCCTTTCACCCGTGTCCCAGTGGAACAAGGGGAAAAAAGAGGAATTTTCCGATAGATTGACCTTCGATAGGTCCGCCGGAGGCTCTCCTACAGAGAGACCCTGATATCAAAAGGCCAAAGCCCATGGGTCGAGCTCTAAAGGTTCTCCAGGTACTTTCACAGCGTCCGGAGCAAACCGGGAGTGGTCAGTACGTTCGTTCGATAATCAATGAAGGGACGAAGGCTGGGCACAGGATGTATCTGATAGCGGCGGAATCGTCCAGTAGCCCAGTGGACGATATTCCGATCCCAAGATCCAGCTGTGAGTTAGTCCGCTTCGAGACGGACCAACTTCCCTTCCGTATCCCAGGCATGAGCGACGTGATGCCCTACAGCCACAGCAGATTCAGGGACATGACAGAGAATGAGCTTCTCAGGTACAGGGAGGCTTTTTCGGACGCCATACTGAAATCCATCGATAGATTCAGGCCTGATATACTGCACTGTCACCACCTTTGGATAGTTACCTCCTTAGCCGCTCAACTGTGTAAATCCATACCAGTGGTCGCCACCTGCCACGGAACGGACCTGAGGCAGATAACGAATTTGCCTCAACAGGCGGAACAAGTCTCCCAGGGATGTAGGTCGCTGAAAAAGATAATGGCACTAACGAGGGCCCAAAGTCTTGAGATAAGTTCGGCGATAGGTACAGATTCAGACAGGATATCGGTGGTAGGGGGTGGCTTTGACGAAGGCACGTTTAAGCCGGGGAAAAAACCTGCATACCCCCCTGTGAGAATCGCTTACGCCGGAAAAATCTCCGAGGCAAAGGGAATACCGTTGTTGATCGAGGCACTAAAAGGCCTCGACCAACCTTGGGAGCTACACATAGCCGGGTCCGGGGAGGGCGAGGAGGGAGATAGTTGTGTCGAAAAACTCAGACAGCTGGGGGATAGGTCGATACTTCACGGAAGGCTCTCCCCTGAGAGGGTGGCCAACATGATGAGAGAGAGCCACATCTTCGTTCTGCCATCCCTCCATGAAGGCCTTCCTCTGGTCCTGTTGGAGGCCATCGCATCAGGCTGTCGAATAGTGGCGACAGGGCTACCTGGGGTAAAGGAGCTCCTGTCTAGATTCTCGGGGAATTGGTTCTCCCTCGTCGATATTTCCGAAAACTTGGCCCCATATCGATCTGGCTCGACGTTTGTAGGTGATCTCCAGGGGCGTCTGAGAGAACAGATGAGCAGGGTTATCAAGGGAGAATGTCTCGATAACGACGTAGGGACAGCTCTAGGGTATTTTAGGTGGAAAGAGGTTTTCAGTAGGACGGAGAGGGCGTACCTGGATGTCCTCACATAAGGTCCAACTCCCCCTGAGATCCAAACCTGGACTGACCCATCACGTCCTGCATCATAGCGGCACTCCTGACCGAATAATCGGACCAACAGTTGTTGAACATCAAAAAGAGCCTGTCGACCTTTCCCAGAAGAGAGGCCACAGGCTCTTTCCATACCTCCAACTCCCTCCTGGAGTAAAGGTATCTAAACCTCTCCCCTGTTGACCTCACGCTCTTTTGCCACGCATCCTTGTTCCTGCCGTGAAATCGGACTACGCTTCCCCAGGAGGCGGTAGGCTCCACCACCGGGGGGACCGTCCAATTCAGGGGAGGCTCGTCCACGGCAACATAGGCTATGTTGTGATACCTCAAACGGTCAAAAAATAGTTTCCTGTTGCCCTCATCCAGCCAGGTTGAGTTTCTGACCTCGAAAGCTATCCTGAAAGGCCTGGCCTGCTCTACGACCCTATCCAGATAGACCATCATCCTGTCGGAGAAACAGGCCCAAGGAGGAAGCTGAAAAAGGACGTATCCCAGCTTCCCTATCTTATGCAGAGGCATTATAGCCTCCGAAAACTGACGCCAAAGCTCCAGCCTTATGGACCTGGGAATCCTCTTAAAGTCGACCCTGTCTTCGTGACGGAACCCAATCTCGTCCCTGACCCAAAAGGGGAGGGACGTCCACTGAACAGAGTGAAAGGTGAAAAGACCGTAGGCTTTGACGTTGAATATAAAACCCGGGGGGGTCCAGGAAGCCCATCGATAGACGTCGGTAATATCCGGCACGGCGTAAAACGTGCTGTCAACCTCGACGGAGTCGAATCGAGAGGAATAGTGCTCCATACGTCCCTCGCCATCCCTGGCGGAGGGCGGATACCAACCGCTAGAGATGAGATTACGATCGGCCCATGAACAGGTCCCTATCCTTACGTCCGTCACAAAAGACCTCGTGTCATCTGTTTCCCATCAAGGCAGGAGCGACCAAGGACCTGACCCTGTCACACCACCTGTTGGCTCTCCATGCCTTAACGAGGTTAACTATGGTATAGAGCTCGTCGGGGGAGCTTCCACAGGAATCGGCCTGAAGGGCGAGCTCATAGTTGCCCTCGCTCAGGACGAAGACCATCTCCCCGTCGTGCAAAGAGGTCCTACCGTTACCCTTGCATCCTAGGGCTACCTTGCCCTGACCGTCATCGTAGAAAGTAACGACGTAAGGGATATCCCCGATTTGACCGGCAGGGACGTCGAACCGTCTCTTTCTGGAATACCCCTCGTCCTTCAAAAGCCCCTCTGAGTCGTGGTGATCTCGGTAGGAGATCTCCCCCACGTAGGGCCAGTGGCGAACCATAGAGACCAGAAAAGATGAGAATTTAGAGGCATCTACCCTGGCCTGTCCGTCTAGATCCTCCCCTATATTGGCAAGCCGCCTTTGCGAAAGAGCCTCCCAGAGCGAGTCGGCAAAGTCTATTCCGTCGCTTCCGACCAGCGAAAAGCCCAGTATGACGCCTACCGAAGCTATCTGGAACGGCATATACCACCTTCCAGGATCAACGGACACCAATTTCGTGATCACTCCGGTACCACGGACATCCCTGACATCCCCACCCTTAGGTATCTCCAGAAAGCGCTCCTGACCGTTCTTCTCGAAAAAGGAACTCTCCCCCTCACAGAGGGAAAAACAGGGCAGAAAAACCCCATCGTCCTTGCCATCCGATAGATCGCTGAGCCAAAGGGACTTCCTCTTGGATTCGGGGAGAAGGGCGAAGTCCCTCTTATCCATCACGACCCTTGGCTCCATGGCTATGTCCTGTAGCAGGACGGTCGTCTTAAGGCACAGGGAACGAAAAGGGAGATTTTTTGAAAGTTCCCCGATAAGGTCCCTAGTCGCCGTCTCCAGGACGTCCATACCGTATTCGACGGTCTGTCCTCTACGATGGTTCATCTTGAGCACCCTTGTGCCATCCTCGAGCCAGGAGAAACGAACCGGCTTCATCTTTTCCTTAACCCTGTTGTATATCCCCAGCCTTGGTGCCCCTGAGCCCCTCCAAACCTGAAGGGCTAAGATATCGTCTATATCCTTGGAACACAGTATCGTCCCGTTTTCCCTCTGATCCACCTAAATCCCTCTTTTCGGGTTTTTTATTAATTTTTCAATGGTAAAATTGTTTTCCGAGAAAACAGCGATTCCCTTACGATACAACGCCGAGGCAAAAAGCCCCTGACCTTCACGGAGGGAGCCGCAAAAAGAGCCATCATACACCGAGGAGACCCCGCAGGAGGGGCTTTTTTCCTTCAAAAGGGCCATTTTTATGGGAAGCATATCGATTATGGAAAGGGCTTCCTCAACGCCTCTGAGGAAAAAATCGGTCATATCAACCCCTAACTCGGTCATTACCCTTCCGTTCACGATCTCACACGGGTCCCTAGGGGTTGAGAGACCGCCTAGCTGCTCCGGACAGACAGGGATGGCAAGTCCCTGTCTCATGATATCTATCGCCCCACTGAAGGAGCAGGACGATCCGTCGTAACGGCAACGAAGGCCAATAAGGCATGCGCTAACTATTATCATGGGATCCAAATCAATCCTTTCGAGACTATCATTATACATTGTGACATGACCGATATCCATTGTGACTTGTGGATCGGACTTGATAGGTGTATCATCTCTCCCTTGGGTGACAACCAGAACATACGAAACGTCATAGGAGTGGTATATGTGCAAGCAGTAGAGAAGATAAGAAACCTCGCCATAATAGCCCATATCGATCACGGCAAGACGACTCTGATCGACTCCATTTTCAGAGCGACCCAGGTATTCAGGGAGAACGCAAAGATAGAGGAAAGGGTTATGGACAGCGGCGAGTTGGAGAGAGAACGGGGGATAACCATAACCTCCAAGCATTGCACAGTCAACTGGAAAGACTATCTCATAAATATAGTGGATACGCCAGGACATGCCGATTTTTCCGGGGAGGTAGAGAGAGTTCTGTCCATGGTGGACTCGGTGCTACTCCTTGTGGACGCCAACGAGGGACCTATGCCTCAGACTCGTTACGTCCTATCCAGGGCCCTGAGCCTTGGCTTAAAACCTATAGTGATAGTTAACAAGGTAGACCGGCCGAGAGCTACACCTAACGAGGCCCTGGACAAAACCATAGACCTCTTCATAGAGCTTGGAGCCAACGAGGAACAGCTAGAGTTTCCGGTGCTGTATGGGTCCGGTCTTGATGGATGGCTTGTCAAGGAACTTGAAGACGAGAAAAGGGCGATGGAGCCCCTTTTTGAGACGATAGTGGAGTATGTCCATCCTCCACTGGCTGACGCAGAAGCCCCCTTCAGGATGCAGGTAAGCACACTAGCCTGGAACGACTACGTAGGACAGATCGGATGTGGCAAGATAATCTCCGGCAAGGTCGTAAAAGGAGAGCCATTCATCCAAACCAGGACCGCCTGGGAAGACCCTTCAGAGAAGAGCAAGGGCTGGAACACTCTAGGGAAATCGCAGGAGAAATCCGTCCACCTCTGGGTGACCAGAGGGCTGGACAGGGTGGAGGTAGACCAGGCCTACGCTGGAGATATAGTCTGGATAGCCGGTCCAAAATCCATAGATATAGGGGATACCTTCGCCTCACCTCTAAGCCAGGACCCACCGTTTCCCCCGCTGGAGATAGAGGAACCCACCGTCTCGATGTTTTTTCTGGTCAACAACGGCCCATTCGCGGGCAGAAACGGCACTCCCTTGACCCTGCGCCAGCTCAAGGCCAGGCTGGAGAGGGAGACCCACACCAACGTGGCGTTGAGGGTAGAGGACCTTGGCAGACCAGACGGGTTAAAGGTATCGGGGAGAGGAGAGCTTCAGCTAGCGATCCTTATAGAGGAGATGATCCGAGAGGGATCGGAGCTCTGTGTATCTAGGCCGGAGGTCATCACGAAAAAAGACGACCAAGGCAAGACACTGGAGCCCATGGAGCAGCTGGTTATAGAGGTTCCGGAGGCATATCAGGGAACGGTTATAGAGAAGCTGGCCCAGAGAAAGGCGGACCTCATAGACATGACGGTTCTGGACACCGGGGTCGTAAAGATGAGCTTCGACATACCCACCAGAGGACTTATAGGTTACAGAGGAGAATTTCTCACCGACACAAGAGGACTGGGGATAATGTCGTCCCGCTTTATGGGATACGGTCCCTGGAAGGGAGAGGTTACCTCGAGGAACAGAGGCTCTATGGTCAGCATGGACACAGGGCCGGCCACAGGGTATCAGCTTGATAACCTCCAGGAGAGAGGAACACTGTTCGTCTCCCCTGGCACCGAGGTCTACAACGGTCAAATAGTCGGGGAGAACTCCAGGCCAGGGGATATCCCATGCAACCCCACAAAGAAAAAGCAGACCACCAACCACAGGTCCGCTACGAAGGACATGGGGATAAAATTGGACGTCCCCAGAAAAATGTCGCTGGATAAGGCTTTGGAATGGATAGCTGACGACGAGCTGGTCGAGGCGACTCCGAAGGAGATCAGGATAAGAAAGGCTATCCTCGACATGAACGAGAGAAAAAAAGCAGCCAAAAAAGTTATATAAAAAGAGCCTGGGGGACAGCGAAGGAGCTTATTTAGCCTCCTTTGCCGTCCCTCAGGCTCTTTTGAAGCACCAAGATGAGGTCCCTGGCGGAGGTCCTGTTCATCCTCACTCTGTGCTGCATCCTTCCTAGATCGTCCTTGATAAAGAGGATTATCTGGCTTTCACCGTCCTCCTGGTCTCTTACATCGGCCTCAAAAATAAGATCCGGCGCGGCTGGATAGCAGCTGTTGTCGTCCACGTTTATGGTCGATCTGGCCAAAAAATCAAGGGCTGAGGCACGATGGGTCATAGAAGTCATTTCATAGCCTCCTTTTTTAACGGTATTCTGAGCTTTATGACGGTTCCCCTCCCCGGTTGGCTCTCTATGTTCAGCGACCCACCGGAAAGGGAGGTCCTTTCCTCCATGCTCTTTATCCCATAAGAACCTCTCTTTTCGGCCTCTACTTTCGCTTTCTCTACGTTAAATCCGATCCCATCGTCCTGAACTATAGCTCTAAAGGCGTCCTCACCCATGGAAATCCTTAAGCTTATCTTTCTGGCCTTGCCGTTTTTCAGGGAATTGACCATGGCCTGATATATTATCTTAAATATATTCGATTTAAGGTAGACAGGCATCTGCCATCCCCTTCCGTCTACAACCATATCTATTTCAACCCCGTACCTATCCCTCATCTGGCAGACCAGCCGACTGAGCGCTACATCTATACCCTTCTCCAATCCTGGAGGATTCAAACGATGCAGAAAGGCCCTCACCTCGCCGTCGGCGTCCTCGACGATGCACCTCAGCAATCTAACCTCGGAGAGAGCTTCCTCTACCATGCCCCCTATAAGGCGCTGCTCCACCAGATCCACCGACACGACCGCCGCTCCAAACTTCTGGGCAGGTCCGTCATGGAGCTCTCTCCCGAGGTGAAGCCCCTCTCTTTCAGCCATTGAGACAGCTGCGGCCAGTATCCCGTCCTTTTCGGGGGTCTCCACGTTGCGACCTGTGTCTATTATCTCCATGGCCATCCTGAAGCGACTCCCTAGATCCTCTGTCTTTTTTAAGGTATCCTCTTTCCTTCGAATTTCCCTGGCTAGATAGTCCCTCATAGAGCGAAGGTTTTTCTCCCTTTCCTCCAGACTACCTCTCATCTTCATGAGATGCTCCAGCTTGAAATACGCATCCTTCTCCATCGATTCATCGCCGGATCTAGCGGAGGTGACCAGAAAATCCCTGGCCTTGGCACACTGGACGCCGCAGCTCTCACATGCCTCTACGACCTCCTCGACCTCGGCCTGAACCGACGCGTATCTGTCCCTCAGTTCCACGTATCTTTCGTACTCGTCCATCCTTATTTTGGTAAGTTCGTCCAGCCCTCCTGAGAGAACGGAGCTCACGTCTTTGAATATATTATCTATCCGATCGAAGCCTAACTCCGGCATAGCCAATTGCCTCCCATGAAAGGATGAGTTCAATCATAAAAAAACAAATCATACCATAAAGAGCGAGTATTTAACATATAAAAACAAGTTGGCATAGAACCACCTATGTCGTAAGATTGTCCCGAGATCCCGCCAACAAAGAGATCGACAAGGAGGCCTTTCTGTGAACAACATAACCGTCCTAGGCGCCGGAAGCTGGGGAACCGCTCTAGCTACAGTTGCAGCCCGAAGCGGTCAAAAAGTTTCCCTGTGGTGTCGAAGGGAAGAACAAGCCCAATCCATAGAGAAAAAGGGTGAAAACGAGAGATACCTACCAGGGTGTATCCTGCCCAAGGAGGTCAGAGCCACATCCTCCTTAAGGGATGCCCTCGGATTCTCCGACATGTGGATCCTTTCGGTTCCTACCCAGAGCGTCAGATCGGTCCTAAGACAGATCAATGAGATCAACGGCGGTCGACCGGTATCGCTCTGCAACGTAGCCAAGGGGATCGAGACAGACTCACTCAAGAGGATAAGCCAGATAGTCGGGGAAGAGGCTCCCTGGGCAAAGTATACCGTACTTTCCGGTCCAAGCCACGCGGAAGAGGTCGTAAGAGGATTGCCGACCGCGGTAGTCGCGGCATCCGATCTTCCAGATCAGTACAGAGCATGGCAGGAGGCGCTTAATTTTAAGTCTTTCAGGATATACTCGAGCCAGGACGTATGCGGAGTGGAGACAGGAGGAGCCCTCAAAAACATAATAGCTATAGCATCCGGGCTGGCCCAGAGCATGAAGATGGGAGATAACGCCGTAGCCTCCATGGTCACCAGAGGTCTCGCCGAGATAATGAGGATGGCGATTGCGATGGGGGCCCACCCTATAACGCTAGCAGGTCTAGCGGGAATAGGAGATCTTATGGTAACCGCCTACAGCCACCACTCCAGGAACTTCAGGCTGGGAGTCGCTTTGGGAGAGGGGATGACGTTAGATCAGGCGGTGGCCTCCCTGGGACAGGTCGCGGAAGGAGCCTACACCGTAAAGGCTGCCATAGCCCTCGGGAAAAAGCTATCGGTGGATCTTCCCATCACAGAAGCAGTATATCAGGTGCTGTATCAAAACACCTCCCCACAGGAGACGATAAGAGAGCTTCTATCCAGGGATCCCAAGCCAGAGTACCCGCCTCACGTATTTGAGGGTCAAAAGGTAGACCCTTAAAACAGTTGCATTTAATACTGCCTTGCTGTATAGTTTATGCGTGACGGAACGATAAAGCATTGAGGAGGGATTCTTGTGGCTGCTGTAGTGAATAAAGATGTCTGCGTCGGATGTGAGGCTTGCGTTGGGACCTGCCCCGTTGAGGCTATCGCCATGGATGATGGCAAGGCTAACGTGGACGGAGGAAAGTGCGTCGAGTGCGGAGCTTGCGTTTCCGCTTGCCCCGTTGAGGCCATTTCCCTGTAGAGCAAATACGATGAGAGGGGCCGTCTCCCATGAGACGGCCCCCTTTCTATGTTTGAGTATTCAGAAACAAATCGGAAAGGGATGATTTATAACATGTCTATGGTCAAGCTTTTTGAGGGGTTGATGCTGATCTGTTTTGGAATGGCCTGGCCTGCCTCTATATGGAAGAGCTTCACGTCCGGGAGCACAAAGGGCAAAAGCCTCCTCTTTCTCGTCATTATCCTGGTCGGTTACGCCTCTGGAATAGCAAAATGTCTCCTGGAGCCATCCATACATTGGCCGGTATTCAGCCTGTATATAATAAACACGCTGATGGTAAGCACCGATACCGCGCTGTATTTCAGAAACAAGCGCCAAGAGACCTTGTCCAACCAATAGACAGACAAAGGGGGAAGGGCCCAAGCCCTTCCCCTCGGTTATTCGAGAAAATCCCGCAATTTTTTGCTTCTGCTCGGGTGCCGAAGCTTTCTAAGGGCTTTGGCCTCTATCTGCCTTATTCTCTCCCTGGTCACTCCGAAACGCCTTCCTACCTCCTCAAGAGTGTAAGAGCGACCATCCTCAAGGCCGAATCGATAGCGAAGGACCTCTCGCTCCCTGTCGGAGAGGGCATCCAACATCTCCTCAATCTGCTCGTGAAGCAGGTTGCAGGCCGCCGCCTCCTCTGGGCTGGGAAGGTCCCTGTCCTCGATAAAATCGCCCAACTGGCTGTCCTCTTCCTCTCCAATCGGAGTCTCAAGGGACACAGGGAGTTGGGCAATTCGCCTGATCTCCTCCACCTTTGTGACGTCTATCTCCATCTCCGCGGAGATCTCCTCATCGGTAGGCTCCCTGCCCAGTTTCTGGACCAACTGTCTGGCCACTCGGACCATCTTGTTGATGGTCTCCACCATGTGGACAGGAATCCTTATGGTCCTGGCCTGATCGGCGATTGCCCTTGTGATGGCCTGCCTTATCCACCAAGTCGCGTATGTGCTGAACTTAAAGCCCTTCCTGTAGTCGAACTTCTCGACCGCCCTGATGAGACCCAGGTTGCCCTCCTGGATCAGATCGAGAAAAAGCATCCCCCTACCGATGTACTTCTTGGCGATGCTGACGACGAGGCGCAAGTTAGCGTCTATGATCTTCTGCTTGGCCAACTCTTCGCCGTTTTCGACCCTTTTTGCCAGCTCAACCTCCTCCGCAGCATCCAGAAGCGGAACCTTTCCGATCTCCCTGAGATACATCCTAACCGGATCGGTAAGAGGGATATCGTCAAGCTTGCCCAGCTCGTCCACGTAGCCGTGATCCTCATCGGAGGACACGGAGGAAGAAGCGGAGGATGAGGGCTGAGAGGCGGCCTTATTCCGTGCATCTCCCTCCTCGATAACCTCTATTCCCATCTCCATAAGGTTCTCGAACACGTTCTCGAGGATCTCGGTGTTCCAGAACTCTATAGGGATGAACTTCTCTATGTCCTTCTGCGTGACATAGCCATTCTTACGACCCTGCATGATGAGCTCTCTGATTCGCTCCATGTAAACCTTAAGGTCGTCGCGAGATATGTTAACGTCCTTAGAAGACTTGCCTCTCATAGGAGATTTGTTCTCTGAACCTGCCATATAGCCACTACTCCCCCTACCTTTAGGAACCCTTTTTTATGCAAAACCACCTACACCCATATTACAACAAAAAACCTCGATCTCAATGGGCGTAGCGAGACAAAACATCTTACGACGAAAGAGAGGGGATACGTATATCCCCTCTCTTTCGTCGCAACGTTCACCGCTCGATGAGCCTCGATTATACCACGAAGCACCTATTTGACAAAACTAACCAGGGGAAATTCTCATCTCGAAAAGAGGAGGCATCTCAAGGTCTGGAGCTGGACCAAGTATCTGACGGGTCTCCGACATCTCGAAGGACTGAAGCACCGAGGAAATACTCAGACTAAGTAGGTCGTCTGTCTCGTATGAAACGGCTGACCGCCTCAGGCCAAACAGCTCGGCATAGTAGGGGATCAGGCCATCGACACCATCATGTCCGTTTATGCCTTCTATGAGAAGATCGATGAACTCGACCTCGTCATTAAGGGGAAGCACTGTTGCGATCATTATGATCTTTCTGACCTCTCTGGGCATGGAATAGCTCCAGAAAAGGCAGTCCGTGACCCCAGCCATAAGACCGACGCCCAGGGACTTTAGGTCCGAATCAAGGAGGTTCAGGACGACATCCTCCATCAAGGAGGAGTACCCCAACATAAGGGTAAAGCCGAGAGAGACTCCAAGCCCTTCCCCGAAAGAGCCGTCCCAGGTCATGGTCCCTGCCGTACCCAGAGACAGTCCACTTACGTACAGAAATTCGCTTCCGATCGACAGAGCTCCCTTTGCAAGAGTCTCCATCCTCTCTCCGTACACGCGATTTGAGGAGACAGGCCTACGGTCCAGGTCATAGGGGAACAGGTCCGATACCTGGAAATCTAGGTCCTTTTCCCAGTAAGGCAATCTATCCATACCCAATAAGTCCCCTTTCCTGGCCAAAAATAAGCGGTCACCCTCAGGCGACCGCAAGACGGCTGAACCTATTTCGACATCTCCAGTATGTTCCTTTCCCTGAGAAGCTCGCAGACCTTCTCCACCAAACCGCCGATCTCTGGCTTGGTTATCTGGGCGTTGGCACCAACGCTGGCCGCCTTACGCCTGATATCCTCGGCCATTATGGAGGAGAATATGACCACAGGCGTGCCCCTGTGGGCCTCGTTTTCCTTGATAAGTCTGGTGAGCGCAAATCCGTCCATCTTTGGCATCTCTATGTCGGAGATGAGGAGATCAAAGTGGCCTGGATCCTCCTCGGTAATCCTGTCCCAGGCGGCCTTTCCGTGACCGACGCTCTCCACGTTGTGAAAGCCTCCCTGTGCTAGGACATCTATGACCTGACGTCTGATCAGTGGGGAATCCTCCGCCAACAATATGCGATACATATCCAGATTGCCCAGCCCATCGGTTATCTTGGCCGCCCTGACCGAATCCAGCTTGTACTGAGACATTATAGAAGGGTTGACAGATTGGACGATCCTCTCGTAATCCAACAGGATAATGTTTCTCTCGTCCCTCTTTATAACGTAGAGTGAGTTCTCTCCCAAAAACGACCCGGTCAAAGACGCGTCAAGCTCGTCGGAGTTGATACGATATATTCTTTCAACCCCATCGACGACAAACCCCAGCTTGAGCTCGTTAAACTCAGCTATTATTATCTTGCTGTGTTCCCTCTCCACGTCGGAGTCTATCTTGAGATGCCTTCCAAGGTCGACCAGAGGAAGGACCTCTCCCCTGACTGTGGTTATCCCTATCATGGCAGGATTCGCATCAGGGACGGGCCTGCAACCGGTCCAACGTAGAATCTCCCTTGTTTTGTCGACGTTGATGGCGAAGGCCTGTTGTCCCAGATAGAACACAACAACCTGCCACTCGTTGGTTCCGACCTCAGTAAGTATTTTTTCATTCACCCGCATAGTCACTACCCCCATTCACACAGGTCGTCAAGTATCCACTACAGTTTATCATAAAAAATGCCTCCTCTATCCATCGACAAGACAAAAAGAAAATCCCGTGATATAGTCGTCGCCATGACCTACTACAGTCCTTTTGATGGAATCACTTTACATACAGGAAAGTTGTTTGAACGCCCCAACCGATTCGTGGCAATATGCGAGATAGGGCGGTCGTTGGTGTCCTGCCACCTTCCAAATCCAGGTAGGCTATGGGAGCTTCTGACGCCAAACTCGGAGTTGATCCTGACAGAAAACGAGAAAGGCAAAACCGACTTCACCGTCGTAGCGGTTAGGACTCCTCGCGGCCCAGTGCTTCTCCATACCCACAGGACAAACGACCTGGTTCAGGCTCTTTTGGAGCAAGAAGCCATACCCTCCCTCGAGGGATACAGCCTGGTTCGAAGGGAGATCCAACAGGGAGATAGCCGTTTCGACTTCCTGCTGATGGACCGACGCGGCGCACCGTTTTTCCTGGAGGTGAAATCCTGTACCCTATTCGGGGAAGAGGGAGCCATGTTCCCAGACGCCCCGTCGTCGAGAGCCACTAAGCACGTATCCGAGCTGGGCAGGATATCCCAAGGCGGTATATCCTGTGGCGTGCTGTTCGTGGTCCATTCAAGCAGACCGAAGTGGTTTTGTCCAGAATACCACACCGACCCCGATTTTGCCCGAACTATCGCCGCCGAAAGGGATCGTCTCAGGATAATATCCCTGGCTATCGACTGGGAGGACGACATGAAAGTGATAAAGAAACCCAGAGAGATCCCGTTGAACTGGGAGCTTTTGGACCGAGAGCTAAAGGACAGGGGGGGATGTATCGCCCTGTTCAAGCTGAAAAATCGGCTAGACATTGCACTGCCGAACGGGAACCATATTTCCATGAGGGACGGACACTGGGCTTTGGTTTCAGGGGCGTCTATAAGCCTGGGGAAAGTGCTGTCGAGGCTCAACGGCAAGGCCAGGAAAGACGCTTCGGGGTGGAATCGAATAAGGATAGAGACCTCAGTCAAACCCATCCCTTTCAGGTCATCGACCGATATAGGGGAGAAGTTAAAGGCAACCTTATCCACCATCGCCTCGGAGGAGATCCGGTTTGAGGAGTTAAAGCCCGGAGAAAACGTTGCAACTCTGTTCAGGTTTGACCGTAACCCAATGGGCATAACACAGTTCATCGATGCGATCATCAGGTTGAGAATCGACGAGCCAAGTCTCACGATATAGGGACTCAAGAAGCAGAGGAAAAAGGAGAGAGGAATATGCTGCACGAGATAGTGACGTGGATAGTCGACACCATAGGGTACATGGGGTATCCGGGAATAGTCTTTTTGATGTTTCTGGAGTCGTCGTTTTTTCCCTTTCCCAGCGAGGTGGTCGTTCCACCAGCGGGATATCTGGCCCATCAGGGACAGATGAGCCTGGCTCTGGTGATAGCTTCGGGGATATTGGGGAGCACATTGGGGGCCCTCTTCAACTACTGGATATCTGCAAAGATAGGCAGGCCCTTTTTTGAGAAATACGGCAAGTATTTTCTCACGACGACCGAGACCCTGGACAAATCGGAGCGTTTCTTCCTCCGTCACGGCCATATAAGCACCTTCGTTGGAAGGCTTATACCGGTAGTCAGACAATATATATCGCTCCCTGCCGGCGTGGCCAGGATGCCGCTTGGCATCTTCTGCGCCTTTACCGCGGCAGGCGCTGGGATATGGGTCGTAATTCTGGCCCTGGCGGGATATTGGCTAGGGGCCAACAGCGAGCTGATGCTCAGCTATATACATCAGATATCTATTGGCCTGTTGTGCCTATGTGCCCTGCTGGTCGCCCTGTACGTCGTCAGGATAAGGATGAAGAGGGGAAAAAGGGACATGGCCTGACAGATCAGGCCATTGTCCTTAAGACGGAGGTAAGAAGAGAAGGGTAGGCTTCAGGCGCCCCTGAGATAGCTCCACCGAAATGTTTAACCAACTTTCTGGCCCTGGACAGATAGGGGTCCTCTCCCGTCAGGATCCACAAAGAGACCAGGTTCCCTGCCATAACCGACGCACCGGAAGGAATGGCTCCATCCTGACCGGATGACCTAGCGAACAAAATACCGTCTCCGACCTGTGAGGAGACCATAAATCCATCGCCCCAGGAGAAGAGCTCCGAGGCTCGACTCTCAAGTTCCAAGGATGAATCGAGCCATTTTTTGTCCTCTGTGGAACGGTAAAGCTCCACAGCGCCCCATGTCAGGAACGCGTAGTCACGAAAAAAAGCCGGAGTCCCATCACAGTGGACGATCTCACTGGAGAGGATTCTCGAGAGCTCCTTTTCAGCGAGGCGAACGTAGTTAGGCCTGTCCATCAGACGGCCACACCTGGCTAAGGCCACTATGGCAAGTCCGTTCCAGTCGGTCAGCACCCTGGCGTCGAGCTTAGGCGCAAGACGGCTTTGACGGGAGACGGAGAGTATTTGACATCCCTTCGCAAGTACGTCTCCAAGATCCTCTGGATCGGAGAACCCCTCCTGTATGGACATGTCCTCCAAAGAGGACGCCATAGACGGGACACAGCCATCTCCCTCTATACCGAACGACCTCCTGAATAAAGGCCCTTCAGCCCCCAGCAGATCGTCGACCTCCCTCTCGCTCCAGGAGTAAAAACCATCGTGATCCGACGTGGAGGTCAAGCCCGACATAAATCCCTTGCTTGGGTCGTACAGGTCCATGGACATAAAGGCAAGGGCCTCATCAGCGGCCCTCCAGTAGTGGACCTTGCCATACCTATCAAATCCCTCGGCAAAAACCAGCGCCATCAGAGCCTGAGACACGAGGGTCTTCTCCAGCACCGGATCGGACCAATCGGAGTTTCTTGAGAGGGAGAAAAAGCCTCCTCCTAGGTGGTCCCTTATGGCCTTTTGAGACATAGCGTCCAGCGTCAGGGTGATAAATCTGTCGTGATCACCTTCACAAAAAACTCTGGTGTACTCCTCCAGGAAGAGGAGTTTGGGGACAGAGGGGGCCTTGACCCCGTCTCCGAAACCTCCGAAATCGTTGTCTGACTCCTCCCCTATAGCCTTGGCGGCGAGCTTCACAGCATCATCCATGGAGACACTCTCGCACTCTACGTTCGAGATTCCCTTGATCCCGTTCATTATCTCGTCAGAGGCCTTAACGACCGACTCGTTCTGCGTGATCCAAAGCCACTTTATCCTTGGAAGACAGTCGGCCATACCTGGAGCGGAGGGGGTTCCATTTTTGGGCATGTACCCAGCTGCAAAAAACGGCTTGAGGTCCGGGGTAGCAAAAATATTCAGGGGGAATCCCCCCGATCCGTTCATCACCTTACAGGTCATGAACGCTATTTCCTCAAGGGGGGGAAACTCCTCCCTATCGACCTTTATGGGGACAAAATCCTCGTTGAGCAGTTTTATAACCTCATCGTCGTCAAAGGAATCCCTCTCCATCAGGGAGGACAGATCGGAGAAATTGGATCGGACGAAGATATACAGCGGTTTACGCTGGTCTCTGGCCCTCTTAAGGGGTTCCTCCCCCCACATCTCCCACTTAACCCTCGAATAGGTCATAGGCTCTCCTCCTTGACCAAATCCACCAATGAATCGACTCCTTCTATGGTACGCCAAGCTCCCGCTTCCTTGAGAGAGGAGGCCGAGAAATTTCCGGTGGTTACCCCAATTCCCCTGATGGCCGCGGCACAGGCCGTCCTCATATCGATGTCGGTATCTCCCACGTAGACTGTTTCCTCCGGTAAGCTGCTCAACCTATCCATAGCGGCCAGTACCATATCGGGCTCCGGCTTAGGCCTGTGCTCGTTTCCCAGCCCCATCACGACATCGAGCAGGTCAAAAAGCCCCACAGCTCGCACCACAGGTTCGGCTATCTGCCTGTTTGTGGCTACTCCGACCTTTATCCCCATGGAGCGAAGTTCCCTGAGCATCGGCAGCGTCCCCTCGAAAGGCACTATGCCAGCATATTCGGTATCCCGAAATATCCTGCGATACTCCGCCAACCAGGCTTCGTCGTAATCCCCCCACAGGGAATGAAGTCCCTTCTCCATAGGGATACCTATTATCTCCATCACCTGATCTCTCGAGACTGAAGGTAACCCCATCTTAGCGGCGACCGAGTTCATGCAGTCGGTAATGCCCTGGCTGCTGTCGACCAACGTCATATCGAAGTCGAAAAGGACGGTTCTTATCAAAAAAATCACCCTTTCTTGTCCACGACCAATCCCGTAGACAAACTGATAAACTGGAAGAAGGAACCAGGACATCTCCCGGTTCCTTCTTCACGATGTTCACAGAGAATACGCTATTTTTTGTCCCTTAGTCAAGCCAGGGATAGAGAGGCTTGGAGGCACAGGCCTCAAGCACCTCGGATCGGACCTGCTTTAGAACAGCCTGGTCCTCGACGTTGGAAACAACCCTGTCTATCCAGTCGGCTATATTAGCCATCTCATCCTTACCGAATCCCCTGGTGGTAACTGCCGGAGTTCCTACCCTTATACCGCTGGTGACGAAGGGGCTGAGGGTCTCGAAGGGAACGGTGTTTTTGTTTACAGTGATGCCAGCCTCGTCAAGAGCGATCTGGGCAGCCTTGCCTGTGACACCCTTGTTGGTCAGGTTCAACAGGATTAGGTGGTTGTCGGTTCCACCGGATACCATGTGAAAATCCCTCTTCAGGAGCTCTTCTGCAAGGGTGGATGCGTTCTCGACGACCTTTTTCTGGTAGTCTTTGAACTCAGGACGAAGAGCCTCTCCAAAGGCGACGGCCTTGGCTGCGATAATATGCATGAGAGGACCACCCTGCATTCCGGGGAAGATCGCCGAATCGACCTTCTTGGCGTGCTCAGCGGTACACATTATCATGCCGCCTCTCGGTCCTCTAAGGGTTTTATGTGTGGTGGTGGTGATAAAATCGCAGAAGGGGACAGGGTTTTTGTGATACCCGGTGGCGACAAGGCCAGCGATATGGGCTATGTCGAACATCAGATAAGCACCGACCTCATCCGCTATCTGACGGAATATCTCCGCGTCTATCTCTCTGGGGTAGGCGCTGGCGCCGCAGACTATCATCTTCGGCTTGTGTTCCTTGGCCAGGCGGCGAACCTCGTCAAAGTCGATGGTCTCGGTCTCCTTGGAGACCCCGTAGGGGACCACGTTGTACAGTTTTCCCGAGAAGTTGACGGGAGATCCGTGGGTAAGATGTCCCCCGTGGCTCAGGTTCATGGCCAGAATAGTGTCGCCTGGCTCAAGCACGGAAAAGTACACCCCCATATTCGCCTGACTTCCGGCATGGGGCTGGACGTTTACGTGATCACAGCCAAAAAGCTGTTTGGCCCTCTCTATTGCCAGGTCCTCGGCCTTGTCGACTACCTCACAACCACCGTAGTAACGCTTGTGAGGATAGCCTTCGGCATATTTGTTGGTAAGGACCGAACCTGCCGCGGCTAAAACCGCAGGAGAGACGAAGTTCTCCGAGGCAATGAGCTCTATCTGCCGCTCCTGGCGATAGGC
>CAYNAN010000024.1:0-28085 GCA_964395085.1 uncultured Synergistaceae bacterium | reverse complement strand
GGTTCCTATGGAGGACTAAGTCAGGGCTTAACCTCAGGGCGGTGGGAGACAACCCTAGGGCGGCTGACTCTCTGGGGCTGAGCGTCGTAGCCATAAGATACGTCTACACCATGATAGGCGGAGGCATAGTAGCTATAGGGGGAGCCTACCTGTCGGTATCCTACAGCCACATGTGGACCGAGGGGATGTCGGCGGGAAGGGGCTGGATCGCCGTGGCGTTGGTCATCTTCGCGATATGGAACCCGGCCAGAGCAGCGTTCGGATCATACCTGTTCGGAGGTGTAGAGGCCTGCCAGCTCAGAATCCAGGCAGCAGGTACCAACATCTCCGCACCGATACTCCTGATGCTGCCCTACATCCTCACGATAACTGTTTTGCTGGTAATCTCGATCAGGAAAGGAAAGGGGATCCTGTTCGGAGCCCCTGCCTCGCTTGGAACCCCCTTCTACAGAGAGGAACGATAACGACGGAGGCACGGCCCTATACAGGCTGTGCCTCCGCTTTTAATCCTCTATTCCCTCAAGTGCCTTGGATACCTTGTCCAGGTCCTCGATGCCCTGAATATCCGACTCCAACATGGGAAGTTTTACCACACCGTACTTGCCGAACTTCTCCTCTATGGTCGCTAGATGGCCCTCCTGGTTCTCCCTTCGGCGACGGAAAAACTCTCCTGCCTCCGGTGGAACTATCCTGTTGACTATCACCGAACCGACCTTTATGTCGAACTCCTCCAACAGGGCTATCGCCCGCTCCGTCTCGAGTATGGGCATCTTCTCCGGGTTCAGGACGAAGTGAAACACCGAAAGGTCGTGGTCAGTCAGAAGGTCCTTCGCCCTCTGAAACATGTCCCTCCTCTTGGTGAGAATCTGGAATATAGGGTCTTCCTTGAGCTTCTCCTGGAGCTCCTTCTCGTACTTGGCGGCCATCCTCATGAGATCCATGGCCTTGGTCCTTTTCTTTATGAGGTGGTCTATCCAAACCTCAAGGACCTCCGGCAGGGTCAAAAGCCTGAGAGTGTGTCCCGTAGGAGCGGTATCGAATACCACCACGTCGTATTTATCTCCGGCCTGCTCCATTATCTCCACGAACCGATCAAAGATAGCCGCCTCCTCCGCGCCTGGCGATAAATAGGCTATCTTTAGCTGTCTCTTGATCTCCTCCACTATGGCCGCGCTGACTATGTGGAGCATCTGAGACTGGATCGACTCCATATACTTTTTTGCCTCAAGTGCGGCGTCGATCTCCAGTCCCCAGAGGTTTGGCTCAAGCTGTATGACATCGCTGCCTATAGGTCGGCCTACGGCATCGGCGAGGGAATGTGCCGGGTCAGTGGAGACGACCAAGGTCCTAACCCCTCTTTTGGCCAGGCCAAGGGCGTAGGAGGACGCACAGGTGGTCTTCCCTGTACCGCCCTTACCGCCAAAGAAAGTGTATCTCCTGTACATTCACGCCACCCTTTCCGAATCAATCGAAATCAAACTGAGCCGCCTTCTCCGCGATGATCATCTTGCGGTTCTGTATGCGTCTCTCCCAACCATCCATATCCTCCGCCACGTAGGGAAGGAGCTCAAGCATGTAATAGGAGATGGGATTGGGTATACCTAGGTAGTCACCGAACAGGAGCAACATAAGGTCGTCGTTTATGTCGAAGGCCTCTTTTCTTATCACCGCGTTTCTCTTGTCCAGAAAAGTTCCAAAAGCGAAGAGCTTAGCCCAATAGAGATACTTCTTGATTATTTTCAGGAGCTTTTCCACTTAACATCCCTCCAGACCTACGGTCAGTTCTCCTCAAGGCCCTTACCTTTGAATCTGGGGTCTTTCATAAGCGCCCTCATCACCTTCATAGGTACACCAAGATCGGCCGATATCTGCATTATGGAGGCTATCTGCCCCGGCTGATGCCAGAGATATTCCCTAACCTGATCTCTAAGGCGGCGATAGCGAGCCTCGCAGTCGCCACAGGCCATATCCTCGGAGGTACCGAAGAAAGCCTTACCGCATAGGGCGCAGGCCTTTATTCCAGAACCGTTATCGCTCACTCTCTCTCACCCACCGCTAAAGCTATGGTCTGAAGCATCAATTTTTTATTTATGGGTTTAGTGAGGTAATCATCCATACCGGCGCTAAGACACATCTCCCTATCCCCTTTCATGGCGTTGGCGGTCATGGCCACTATAACGGGACGATAGGATATCTCTCCCGAACTCTCCATCTCCCTTATTCTCTTTGTAGCCTCCAGACCGTCCATACCGGGCATCTGGACGTCCATCAATATAAGATCGTAAAGTCCCTGTTTGGCCGACTCAACGGCCTTAAAACCGTCCTCTGCGGAATCTATGGCCCAATCCAGCCCGTTTAACATGGCCTCCGCCAGCTTTCGGTTGAGCATGTTATCCTCCACGAGAAGGACCTTCAGCCCCCTTGGCACGACAACTTCATCGTCCTGGCCCCTCTGACCGGATTTACCTTCCTCCTTGACTATGGGGAAAACAAGGTCCACAAAAAACGTGGACCCAACCCCCGGCTTGCTCTTCAGCCAGATACGTCCCCCCATAAGCTCCACTATCTGGCGGGAGATAGCCAGACCAAGACCGGCTCCCTTAAATCTCTTGGAGAGGGACACATCTCCCTGATAGAAGGTATCGAATATCTTTGCCTGCTTCTCCTGCGGAATGCCCAGTCCCGTGTCCTGAACGGAAAACCGAAGGGACACCTCCCCCTCGGACAGCCTGAGAGCCAATAGGGAAAGGGTTATGCCCCCTTTCTCCGTGAACTTTGCTCCGTTGTTCATCAAATTTATCAAGACCTGTTTCAACCTGCCAGAATCACACAGGACATTTTCAGGCAGCGTCTTATCAAGGATGTACTCGACGATAAGCCCATCGGACATTCCTCCTGCTTTGGTCATCTCGACCACCGATCGACACAGGTCCTCAAGATTGCAGGGCTCCGATGTCAGCGTCATCTCCCTGGCCTCTACCCTTGAGAGATCCAGTATGTTGTCTATCAGGTGAAGGAGGTCCTTTCCGGCAAAACTGGCGTTCTCCAGATACTCCCTGTCCTTATCCAATAGGGCTCCTGACTCAAGCACCAGATCGGTCATACCCAACATAACGTTTATTGGCGTCCTTATCTCATGGCTCATGTTAGCCAAAAAAGAGCTCTTTGCGGCGTTGGCCGACTCCGCCCTCTCCTTAGCGAGGACAAGCTCTTCGTTGGTCTTCTCCAGATCTACCGTCCTCTTTCGGACTATGTCCTCCAGGTTATGCTGATACTCGGTGAGCCGTTTTTCAGACTCCACAAGCCTTATAACCTTTTTCTCCAGATCCCTATTTAAGTCCTGCACCAAGCTGTACAGCTCAAGGTTTTGGAGCGATATAGAGGTTATGCTCAGTATCAGTGCGATAAAGGACAGGGAGATATCGTCTATGTGACCTTTCTCTCTCTCACACACCGCCATAAACATCCCCATGATCCTAGAGGAGGTAGACAGAGAACAGAGCATGAGACTGTAACCGTCGTCGGAGGAGTTAAGGACCGTAGGCTGAGTCCTTCCCAGCACCCAGGCAAAAGTTCCGTCCTCAACCAGCCCGTCATGCTCCTTCTCCAGAAAGGGTATCCAGTCCTCTGAGTCACAAAAATCAAGATAAAAATCCTGGTCATCCCTGTCAACCAGATAAAAAGACACAGCCAAAAAGGGACAAAGTCTTCTGACCTTACCGGAGGCGTCGGTCAAAAGATTTTCCTTGTTTACCGACTCCCCTAGCACAGATGATCGGCTGTTAAAGCTCAAAACAGCATCCAGGGAGCCGACGACCAGCTCCCTCTCTCTCTCAAGGGCTTTTAATTTTTCAATGGGATCTATCATCGGAGAAACACGTCCACAATCTCAGAGATCTGCCTCTCTGCCCTAGAGCAAAGGGTATCCAACACGTTATGGGACAGCTCTAACCTTGCCCAGCCATCCTGTTCCATGGCTGGAACAGGCATTATGGGACTCCATCCGTATCCTGTGGCGAAGGAAAGGCAATCGGCGACATGGAGAATGGAGCTTTCCAGATCCTCCGACGAAAAAAGAGGATTGTCCTTGTATTTAACTATATTGACCAGGTAAGGAGGGACCTTCCACTCGGAAAGGAGCGACGCCCCAAGAAAAGAGTGAGAAAAGCCGAAAAACTCCCTCTCGCACACTGGGAGTGAAACCTTATCCCGACAGGAACGCCTTATAATAAACTCCACAGTCACAGGACATTCGCCGATGAGAAGCAAAAGCCCTATATCTCGGAGAAGGCCAGCTAGAAAAAAATGGTTATCCGAAGGAAGCCTCTTCTCTCCAGCCAGAAGCCTTGCAAAAACCCCACAGGCCACGGCATTTCGCCAAAAACCCTCCATATCCAGGACATCCTGGGATAGATTTGAAAAATACCTTATGGCGGTTATACCTATCGCCAAGGTGGTCAGTTCCCTCCCACCCAATATGGTTACAGCCCTCTGGATAGAGCCTATCTTGGACGGGAAACCGTAATATGCGCTGTTCACTATCTGGAGTAATTTAGCCGACAGGCTTGTGTCCTTCTCGACCACCTGAGCTATGTGAGTAGCGGAGCTTCTGGGGGACTGTAGCACCTCAACGATCTGCCTGTAGGTATCGGAAAAGGAGAAAAGCCTGGTCTGTTTTCCGACTATAGAGGATATGGATATTCTGGAGAGATCCTCCATCTTTCCCTTTACCTCGTAGTCCAGATGGTCCAAATCAGGGATAACCGAGATTCCCTTTTCCCCTATTTTATTCATGATTCTTATAGTGGCCAGCCTGGAAAGCTCCTTTAGTACCGGAGTTCCCCTTCCGCATATGGAGAAGAGGTGGTCCAGATAGGCCACCCCGCTGGTAAGGTCCGACCGAGACATAGGTGGAATCTGTGGCATGGCATCGGGCTCGTCGTCTCCCTCCACCTCTACCTCCACGACCCCCCAGCTTTTCAGGAGCTTAAGGTGACGGGACTCTACGGTGGCACCGGACGCCATTATAAACCGCCCTGTAGGGGCGGTGACGTCCTTCTTTATCACCATACCTTCCTTCAGTTTATCCACCCTGATAAGCGCCATGGTATCTCCTCTTAGTTTTATGATTTAGGGGGGTTTCCCCGACGGCACTATAGTATCACAAATAGCTTAAAGATCTCAGCTCTGGGGCTCAAAATTCGGTATCAGCCAGACAAAAAAACCTAGGGAGAAGACCACAGCACCGTCCAGGGCCAGAATGGACCGGATCGACCATATCTGAGAGATCACGCCGTTCAGCATGAGAGCCAGAGGCATCACCGAATAGGCCACGGCTGTTAGGACGGCGAAAAACCTCCCCCTCATGTGATCCGGCACCCTCCTCTGGAAGTAGGCCATAGCTGCGGCGTTTACCAGGGCCAGCCCAGCTCCGGCCACAAAGACCGCCACAAGGGCCACAGCAAGGCCAGGCGACAGGCCGAAGGCCCCTAAAGACAGCCCGGTCAGGGCCACCCCACCGAACACCCTACGAGAAACCTTTCCCTCGGAGATGAAGCTGACCAAAAAGGCGGTCAACACCGCGCCGGAGGCCAGCGAGGCCTCCAGATAGGCCACCCAGGACACCGGGCCATCGAAGCCGTACTTCACCATCATAGGGACCGACACCATGAGAGGGGCCGCGAAAAAGTTAAGCCCGCCGAAGAGACACAGATAGCCCAATACATCCCGATTTTTTACGAGCCAGGAGAGGGCCTCGGACATCCTGCCCTCCGACGGCCTAGTGTCGGGCCTAAGAGGGTTTTTCACCATACAGAGAAACAGCAGGGACAGACAGAAGGTCACACCGTTTATCCCGAAGGCCCCGGCTGTGCCCAAAACCGCCAGGGCGATACCTCCAAGAGCCGCCCCTATAACGTTGGACAGCTCCACCACCGACGAGTTGACCGCCGCAGCGGACGCCAGAGAGCCCTGATCCGTCAGGGCCTCCAGCGATCCGTTAGCGGCAGCCTCGAAAAGAGGCATAAAGGACGAAAGGAGCAGCACCAGTACGTACATGGCAGGGATGGACATAGAGCCCTTTAGTAGCAAAAAGGTCATCAGGACCATCACCAACAGCCTGGCGAAATCGGAGAGGATCATACAGGACCGGCGGCTGAACCGGTCAGCCATGACCCCCGATATAGGCCCCAACACCACCGCCGGAAGCAGGGTCAGGCCCATCAGAAAGCCCAGGTGCATAGGGCCGTTGGGCCCGGCGTCGTTGACCGCCCACCAGGACAGGGCTATGGTGAAAAACTTATCCCCTATGGACGAGACGAACCGAGCGGCGAAAAAGCGGCGAAAGTCGGGAAAACGGACCAGAGGATGGTCCCTCATGGAAAGGGCCAAGTTATCTCTCCCGTCTATCCACTATACGACGGACCTTGCCGGTCCTGCCAAGCCTCTCTATGGTCCTAGGCGGAACAACCGAAAGCCTGAAAGGACAGCCGAAGTCGGCCAGATCCTTAAACTGAGCCGCCCTGGCCTTCAGATCCCTCAGGAAGCCCTCTTCCAGCCCTGGGGAGTCTTTACCCTCCACGATCAAAGTCACCTCCGGCCCCTCCTCCACCACCAACTGATAGACCGGAGAAAGGCCGGAAAAGCCGCATATAGCCTGATCCACGTCGTCCAGATAGAGGTCGTTGTAAAGGAGCCTGACCGAATCGTCGCACCGTCCCATAAGGCTAAAACGACGGGAGGTCCTGCCGCAGCCGCAGGGCTCGTCGACCCACTTTCCCCGGTCCCCCAGTCGATACCTTACGATAGGGTGAAGGGTTCTCTCAAGGGCTGTGACGTATATCTCACCGTCGTCGTCTATCTCCACGTGAGCCCAGGAATCCTCCACATGAAACTGATCGTGACGGCAGTGGGGACACTGATACCCTATAGGCCCTATCTCCACCGCCCCATAGGACAGAGACCCGACCCTGGAGGGGGAGAAAGCCCTGGTCACCAGCTCAAGAGAGGATCTAGCCATAGTCTCACCGGTGTAGAAAATCCTGTCTATAGACAGGGGCTCTCCGTCCAGCACCGCTCCCGCAAGCTCGATCAAGGTGCTGGTCATGGCCATCACCACCGAGGGCCTTAAATCCCTCAAAAGGGCCACCGTCTCCGACACAGGCTGATTGGCGGTCAGGGAGAGGATGGAACAGCCGGTCTCTTCTAGGCCCCGATTCACCGCCAAAAAGCCGGTGTAGAGCGACCCTGCCACCATCAGATTGGCAACCACGTCATCTGGCCCTATGCCTAAGGCCTTGAACCCTCTGCCCAGGGCCTGACCGGACTGGTCAAACTCCGATGAGGTCCACATTATTCTCCTGGGATGGCCGGAGGTCCCGCCGGAGGAGAAAAGATACCCTCCGCTGTCTGGCTCGGTTATCATGTCCAAGGAGGGATGGCAATGGAGCTCCAGGTCGGCCTTCTCCAACACCGGAACGGAGGACAGCTCGGACAGGTCCCTCAGGGGCAAGGACACCGAAGCGAACCGATCCCGATAGAACGGCGCCTTAAGGGAGGAGGACAGCACCCGGTTTATCCGCCCCAGCAGCACCGATGACCGTCGGGAGTCGTCTAGCCTGGTCAGCCCCAGAAGATCGCCAGCTATATCCTCCCGGTTCACCAGTCGGACCAGGTTCAGGGCCAGATAGACCCCGTCGTGAGAGGCCTTGCCGTCGGCACCGAGCCCCATGGTCCCAGGAAGGCAGAAACGGAGGACCCCAAGCTTCTGGATCTCCTCGACCGTCTCGTCCATGACGTCGTCGGGGACAGCCAGGCCGACGGTGGACATATAGTAGCCCATGTCCTTAAGGTCGCCCTCAAGAAGCTCCCGCCAGTCGTCAACCACCGACAGGAATACCGTCCTGTTGAGAGGAGAGGGGACCACCGAAGCGCCTCGTCCCAGGATGACCGTATGTCCACGGCCCTCCCATATCCTCCTGCTGCCCTGGGTCTGATCCCAAAAAGCGCTTTCCCTCTCCTTTCTTATATCCACCGCCTCGTCCAGGGAAACCCGCTCCTGGGGCATAGAGGACTCCAGGGACGAAAGCTCCCGGTGAAGCATCTCCCCTACGGTCTCCCCCAGGGCCTGACCCTGGATGAAGATATTCTGACAGCTGGTGCAGGCCCTCTGTTCCCACAGGGCCACGTCCATGGCGAAACCCTTCACCGCCTCCTCAAGCTCAGAGGTAGAAAGCCCCTCCCTCACGAGCCCCCAGCTTATCTTGGGTCCAAAGGCCAGAACCTCGGTTCCCGGGGAGGCAATTCCTCGGTAGGTCTTGACTGCGTCCTCCCCTCCGAAGAGCAAAATACCGTCGAAGCGACGACCGACGAGGTCCATCATCTCGCCGTTGTTGTGGCTCCAGGACGTCACAGCTATAGAGCTGGAGACCACCCCGGAACGGTCCTCCTCCAAAAGGGCGTCCAGGAAGATAAAGGGGAACACCCTGTCCTGCCTGGAGATCTTGAGGACGTTGACGTTTTTGGTTATGAGCCCCATCACCAGAGAGTCTACGGAACCGAGGAAAATGTTCCCCGCCGCCACGTGACACAGGGCCCCTAGAGCCCTGGCCCTGACCGGTCTTCCCTCCACCTCGGTCCAGCAATCCAGAACCCTCCGGTCCCCTAGACAGCTGAGCCTCTCCTCAAGGGACTCTCTGGATAGAAGGCTTTTTAGGACATCGACGCCCATCTCCACCATAGAAAGGGGAAAGCCGGTTATATCGGGCATAGACCGGATTATCCTGTCCCTGTAAGGGCCTGGCTCGGTCATCCTGACCCCGACCCTGTGGAGCAGCGACAGAATCTCGTCCACCGAGACCTCCCTCAGTGAGGCCAGCCTGTCCGCCATCACCTGGGAGGACAGAAGATCTCGCCCCAGGTCCCCCGGCAGGTCCGACTGGGCGTCTATCCAGGATCCGAAGAAAAAATGTCTCATAACGTCCACCGTCACATCCCCCTCTCGGCTCTGACCCTGTCGAGGATCTCCTGAGCCGCTATAGCACAGCCCTTATGCTTCTTCTTGCCGCCTCTCCTGATGGACCGGATATACTGGCCCTTTACCCCGCAGGGACAGTCCTCCCCGAGGACCACCAGATCGGTGGACAGCACCGAACAGTTGGGCTGAGCTACGTTCCAGGGAGAGATAAGGTGAAGCAACCCCTCCTCCCCTAAGGGCATCGTGTCCAAAGTCAGAGGATGACGGACCGCCACCTTGGCAAAAACCGGCACGTGGTGATGTCCCTCGGGACAGGAGCAGTAGGGAATGCCGTGCTCCACCATACCGTACAGATCTCGGACGTTCTCCCTTGGAAGCCCTATTCGCCTCTCCAGCTCCCGGGCAAAATCGTCCTGGGTCATGGGTAGGCCGGCGTGGTTCTTCCAGCCACCTCCGGCTATGACGAAACTGTCCCTGTCGACCTTTACCGAACGACCCTGACGGTTCAGCTCCTCCAACATCTGGAATATAAAGGCAGGGAATCCCAACAGCCTGACCGGTCCCCTCT
Source organism: uncultured Synergistaceae bacterium (assembly GCA_964395085.1). Lineage (GTDB taxonomy): Bacteria > Synergistota > Synergistia > Synergistales > Dethiosulfovibrionaceae > Dethiosulfovibrio. The sequence goes on along the minus strand of CAYNAN010000024.1, from coordinate 18,543 downwards.
CGGACAGCTCCACGAGGCCCTTCGCCGCCTCCTCTGGGTCGAAACCGAAGGCCCCGTCGTCCCCTCTTCTTAGAAGCCACCGGGCCTCGGAAACAGGGGCACAGGCCATCTCCTGCTCGTCGCTCCAGCTCGTCCCCACCGCCCCTGCGTCCTCTCTGGCGTAGCTGAACATAAGATATCCAGCGGGCCTGTCGGAGCAAAAGCCTATATCCCGAAATATGGTCCTGGAGATACGCTGGATCCTGTCCACCCCGGCCTGGTCGAAAAGGGCCTGGGTGACCTGACCTCCGGTCCCGGAGCTGGTAAGGTTCAAAGCCACCTCATCCTCCGGTATGGACAGAAAACGATGGTACTTCATGACCTCTACGAACAGAGGGGGCAGCTTCAAAACATCCTCAGGGGCCTCTATATCCCCAAGGGAAAAACCGTACCTCTTGGCCAAAGAGGCGATATAGGGCTGTACCTCAAGCTGAAAACCGTAGTTCTCCCTGACCGCATCGGTAAACAGCGATTCGGTCCTGTCGGTACTCTCAAAAGCCCTCTCAATAAGTCCATAAGCCTCAACCGAGGGGAAAGACCTCAAAGCGACTCCTCCTTCTCTTCTATCTCCTTAGATATAAAAGCCAGCAGATCCTTGCCTCTGTCGTCGGCCAGGACAACCCTGTTCAGGTCCAGAGCGGTCTCGGGGCTCTGGAGTATCAGGGCGTCGTGCCCCCCCATCTCCCCGGGGAGATAACCGCAGAAAAGGTATCCCATAGAGCGGCACTCCTGGGCAAAGGCGGCACAGTCGGGGACCTCGGCGTCGAGGTACAGATAGATAACGTCCACCCTCTCGGCCCTGAACTGACCGGTCCTCTGACGGACCTCGGCGAGGGAATCCAGCCCAAACCGGCAAACCCTTATCTCGGCGAAGTTGAACTCGCCGACCCGATAGGAACGGTTGCCCTCCCCTCCTCCAGGACAGCGGTCCGGCAGGGACGGGCTGTCGGTGTTTATGGATACCTTCAGGCCACACCAGGAGAGTATGGACTGGACCACCTCTGCGTAGACCTCCGGTATCCATATATCGTAGCCAGACCGGACACAGAGGGGCAGATACATAAGGGACGCGCTCTCCCTCTGCTTCACCTCCCCCGCCAGGGCCTTGAAGTTAAGGTCGGAGAAAAGGGCCCCCAGAAGCACCCCTGAAGGCACGAAGCCCGACTTTAACGCCCCCCTCTGGGAGGCCACGTGGCTGGTGACGGCGTGGACGAAAAGCCCCTGAAGGCCAGACCTCTCCGCCTCCGCCATGACCACCTCGTTCATTATGCCTAAAATACCCTGCCCTCGACAGGAAGGGTTCACGAAGGCCGCCGCAAGCTCGGCGATAGAGGCCCCGACCTCAGAGAAGGACAGGGCCAGATGTCCCACCAGCGTCCCAAGAGAATCCTCTGCGACGAAGGACCTCATAATCCCCTGGTGGTTCATCTCCTTTATCCTCTCGGGGTAGTAGACGAACTCCCTGTAGGTATAGCCGTAGGCCCGATAGGCGCAGCGGGATATCTCTAAGGCCTCGCTGTCCTCCATGGGACGGACGGTGAAAGGCCCCTTGACGGCGGTCTCGTCGGGGGAAGACAGCTCCTGATGGGAGAAATAGCTGTCCACCCTCCTGTGACGGAAATACTTGGTCATGGACACGAGTTTACCGTCTTTGCCCAGGTTCCTGAACTCGACCCGGTCCATGGCCCCTCTCATGAGCCTTATGCCGATGCCCCTTTCCCTCAGGTCACCTTCCTGAGGGGCGGACAGATACTCGGGATCGAAGGGGAGACCTTTTTCGTGGACCTCCACGGTGATACCGGCGGCCCCCACCTCAAACCTAACCTGAAAGGACTCGGAACAGTCCTCTCCGTAACCGTGACGGATGACGTTGCTCACCGCCTCCTCAACCGCCAGAGACACCATAGACGAATCCCTCTGGTCGCACCCAGCGACTGAACATATCCCCCGGACAAACCCCTCAAGAGGCTCCAGATAGGACATATGGGCTGGAATGGACACGGAGGACTTTAAAGAAGATCCCTCCACAAACTCTCCCCCTTCCTAATGGACAAAACGACTATCTATCTCACCAGAATATACCGACAATCCGACGGAGACAACAGCCAAAATCACCTCCAGGCCGAATCGCCCCTGACCTCCCTAAGCCGCAACAGCCAGCTGGGCAAACGGCCTGCAACCCACTTCTCTATAGCCGACTTTCTCCTGCTGAACCACAGGCCGCAGAACATGACCACCAGGCCAAAGGCCACCAGGACGAAGGGAAAGTAGAAAAAATCGGCAAAGAGGGACCAGGCGAGGTGGCCCAGATAGCCGAAAAACCCTATAGCCCCCAATGTCATATAGATCGACCTGTCCAGAGCCAGAGACAGCAACATCAGGCCGAGGTTTATCGTCCCGTAGATCATCCGGCTGAACTCCCCTCGACTGTCCAGAAGGGTCAGCCCACCCCAAAAGGCCAGGGCACCGAAAAGGTGGAGCCAGAAGCCGTACTCCGGGTCTCCCTGATCCCGTTTCATATCCCACCGAAGGGCGACACAGCCCATAGCGAACCCGAAGACCATGGACACCACCCTCCGATCCACCGAGAGAAGAGGGGATATATCCATAGAGGTAAACCAGAGGGAAAGGGCCAGAGGAAAGGCCAGAAAGGAAAAGCGGATCCACCTCATGGCAAGCAGGACCGCCCCTATGGTGGAGATCTCCATAAGACACCAGCCGGACTTTATCCACCGGTAGAAATCGCCGTAGTTTCCCGGCTCCTCGCCTGTCCACAGGCCGGTCTCCTTCTGGAGGCCGTAGACAAGCATAGGGGTCAGACACACAGCGATGGTCACCAGAAGCCCCCCTAAGGTTCTTGTCTCATCCCTTCGGTAGAAGCGATATCCGAAAAAGCCGAACCCCAGGCCGTAGATCAGGGCAACCGCCGCCAGCCCCAGACCGCTCATAAAATCCCATGCGTCCGCCACAAACCAGGTCAGGGCGGATATCACCATCATGGCCCCCAGGTAATAGGCGAAGGACACCAGCCTGGAGCCGCCCCCTCGGGCCTCGGAGGCCTTTATGAAAAAAGCCTCAAGGTCCTCCCTCTTCGTGCCGTCTATGAGCCCCATGGACTGGGCCACGTCCAGATCCTCCAGACCGATCCTGAGAAGCTGTTTTCTCTCTCCCATCGTGACACCTCCCTTTCATCCTAACTTAGGGACATTATATCCTAACGGAAGCGCCCTCCTGGGAGGTGATCGCAGGAGGGCGCTGGTCGTGTTTAACATCTAAAACCGGGAAGTCACTCTTTCCAGTTCCACCAGTTGCCCTTGCCCTCCGGCAGGTCACCGTCGTTGTCCGCATAGCAGACCGCCAAGCGGTAGACGTACAGAACACAGCGATCGACATGGCATCCTTGGAAGGCACGGTCTTTGCGGTATATATCCTCTGGATCCTGTCCCTTCAACGATTCGATGGTAGGGTATCCGACGTTTATGAGATGCTGCGCCATATTCTTACCGACACCGGGTATCCTCTCAAGCTCTGATTTCATCCTCTTAACCTCAACCCCTTTCATCGACACCAAAACTATCGTTTGAATATACACCGAAAATAGGTAAGCTACGATGCCTTATCCGCCGAACTGGAGAACTAGCACAGGGGCTGCCTAACTTGGGCAGGCCCTGTGGTTTATCGCCTTGGATACAACGAAAGGCTATGGCAACCTCCGGCATCCTGGGCCGGAGATTTCGCTTCTTCCTCTGGTTCCGGGGGTTATCTGGATCTGGGCGCTGATTCGCTCCTTTAGGGCCGGCACGTGGGAGATCACCCCTATGACCTTGCCGTTGTTTTTGAGCTCCGCCAAGGTGTCCAGGGCTATCTCCAGGGCCTCCTGGTCCAAGGTTCCGAAGCCTTCGTCGAGGAAGAGCGAGTCCACCGGGACGTTTTTGCTGGACATCTGGGAAAGCCCTAGCGCCAGGGACAGGCTTACGATGAAACTTTCGCCGCCGGAGAGGTTTTTAGTTGATCTGAGGCCATCGCCCTGGTAGCTGTCTACGACGCTCAGCTCCAGAGGCTGGTTTTCGTCCAGCACCAGCAGGTATCGGTCGGTCATCTTTCTCAGCTGCTGGTTGGCGTGACGTACCATCATCTCGAAGGTCAGACCCTGGGCGTAGTTTCGGTATTTCTTGCCGTCCGAGGAGCCTATCAGATCGTGGAGGTTCCCCCATCGACGGAACTCAACCTCCTGCTTGGAGAGCTTTTCCTGTTTGTCCTTCAAACTGGCCTTGGCCTTGTCGTTTTCCTCCAGTTCGTGCCGAAGGGCCGATGTCAGGTCCCTGGCCCTCGCTAGGCCCTCCTCCACAGCCTCGATCTGAGACTTGATCTCCTCAAGGGATTTTTCGGTGACCTTTTTACCTAGTTCCTCCTCCAGCCGTCTCCGTCGGTCTCTCCCTCTACCGTCCAGCTCGGTCTGTCGGTCGTCCAGTTCCTTGGCCCTTTTAGAGATCTGCTCCCTCTCCTCTTTGGGGATCATGGCCTCTTTAAGGCTATCCTCGTCGGGGAAGCCCTGGGCCGTCAGGTGAGATGTGAAGCTCAACTCCAGATCCATGAGTTTAGGCTGTCTTTCATTTAGTGATTTTTTAAAGGCCTCTATCTCGTTGAACGCCCTGTCCCGCTTAAGAAACAGGTCGTCGTGGAGGCTACGTTCCCGTCTCTCGATCTCCTCCGCTTTGGATATACCGTCGTTCAGCGTCTCCTCTTCTCTGTCGGGATCTCCGTCGCCGTAGAGTTTTTTGCGGTCATCGTCCACCGAGCTAAGGTTTCCTTGCAGGGCTTTCAACCGTTCCATCTCCAGTTCGAGGGAGGATTTTTCCCTTTCAATAAGGGCCTCGAGCTTTTTTATCTCCCCTTCCACCGTGGCGATCATGCCGTTGATCTCTTCCTTTTTGCACTGATGGAGCTCCCATAATTTGAGCCTGTCCCTCAGGGAATCTAGTAGAGATGGAAGGTCTTCCTCCGTGAGGTCGACCCCTAAGGGGAGGAGGTCCTTCGACAGGGTGTCCTTTCTCCTTCGGAAGTCGGAGTCCAGCTTTTCTATTTCCTCATCCAGCTGGGCCAGGGTTTTTTGGGAGGACTTTACGTCGTTGGACAGGATCTGCTCGTTTTTCTCCAAGTTCCCCAGGGCTCTGTCCGCCTTATCTTTTAGGTCCTCCAGACCCTTTATCTCCGACTCCAGACACTCGACCTTTTCGATCAGGTCGGTCAGTTCCTTTATCCTACCGTCGATTTCGTCGGACACCGGGACGTTGCCTTCGGCGAAGGGGTGTTCTATCGAGCCGCAGAGGGGACAGGGCACACCGTCCTCCAGCCTCTCCCGATGTTTTTCGAGGCTGGCTATTTTGGCGATATAGGCGGCCTCCTTTAGAAGAGACTCCTTTTCAGCCCGATATTCCCGAAGAAGCCTCTCCCCTAAGGTGCGGTTCAGTAGGTCTTTGGCATGTTGGAGGTTTTGGGAAGAATCCTCCTGATCCCTTTTTTTAAGGGTCAGGTCCTCCTTTAAGGTCTCAAGGCGATGGACGGCCTCTTTGAGGGCGGCCTCCGCTTTGTCCCTCTGGGATGCTTTTTCGTCTATGTCCTTTTTCCTGGTCGACAGTTCGGCGAGCTGGGCCTCAAGCCCTGCAAGGCCCCCGACCAGCCAGCGGTCTCGGGCATTATCACTGAGGTATTTATCTATGGCCTTAAGGTCCCCCTGAGCTTTTGAAAGCTCGGCCTCCTGGGCGATCTTAGCCTGACTATGGGACTGTATTTTTGCCTCGATCCCTCTGCATCCGTCCTCCAGGTCCTCTATCTGTTTTTTCAAAGAGGCTATGGTCTGATCCAGAGAGCGGACCTGCTTCAGCTTAGGGATGGAGTTTTTCAGGGCTTCTCTGCAGTTGCAGGTTTCCTGTTCAGCCTTTTTGAGGCGCTGGGCTTGGTCTTCGAGAGATCGCTCCAGCTCCGGCAGAACGCCCTCTTTTTCCGAGAGGGACTTTTCGTCTGACCGTTGCTGTACTCTAAGTTCCTTGATCTGTAGATATGGGACCTCCAGGGAAGCGGCACTCAGGGCCAGGTTCAGCCTGTCCCTGTGGGACCTGAAGCTCTCTTTCTCCGCCTGAAGTTCCTCAAGCTCGTCGTTAAGACAGGCTATCTCGCCTTTTAGGACCTCTAAGCCGTTTAACCAGGACAGAGATAGGTTGAGCGACTTGGCCTCGCTGGTCAGCCTTATCTCCTCATCCATCGCCTTCCCCAGCTTCTCCTCTAAGGCATTTTCCTGCTCCTGGTCCAGAACGGTGGTGCCAGCCATCTCAGCCCTAAGCCGCTCCAGGGCCTCTTTTTCTGTGCGGTGACGTTCGTGAACCGCTACGGATATATCGCTATATACCTTCGTCCCGGTGATCTGCTCCAGGATAGGGGCCCTTTCGCTGGGAGACGCCTGGAGGAAGGCGGAGAATCCCCCCTGCGCCAAAAGCATTGAGCGGGTAAACCGGTTGAAATCCATTCCTGTGACCGTCTCTATACAGTTCGCCACCTCTTTTATCTTGGACTCCAGTATCTGCCCCGAGTCGCAGTCCGATATCTCGTGTTTAGGCTGCTGAAGGTCACCCTCAGGGCTTCTTCTGGCCCTGTGCTGGCTCCAGTGGCAGCGAAACCTCCCTTTTTGGGTCTCGAACTCCACCTCTGCGGAACACTCTCCGGTGTTTCGGGACATTATTTCGTTGCCGCTTTTGGTAACGTTGCTGAGCCTCGGGGTTCTCCCGTAGAGTCCCAGACAGATAGCGTCCAGGACGGTGGTCTTTCCCGATCCTGTAGGGCCAGTTATGGCGAAGATCCCCTCGCAACCGAAGGAGGACAGGTCTATCTCCCAATCGCCGAAGAGGGAGTTGAGGTTTTTGAACCTCACTTTGAGTATCTTCATAGTTCCCTCCTACTCCTCCTTGGGATCTTGCTCAAAAAGGGATGAGACGATTTCGCCATAAGTCTCGGTAAGCTCCTGCCACTGGTCCTCTGGAACTTCCCTGGAGCAAAGCAGTCGGCGGAAAACGTCGTCCTCTCCCAGGTCCTCCAGGGACTCCCCTTCAAACTCCATGCCTAGGGCCTGCCGGAAAACCCGGCTGTCCTTGAGCCTGAGGATCTCCATGTCGTCGGAGAGGGCGTTTTCCAGTCTGTCCCTCAGGTCGCCTATAACCTCATCCCCGTCGTAGACGATCTCCAGCCAGATCTTTGAACCGCTCAGGGACAGCTCGTAGATCCGCTTTAGGATACCCTCCAGGTCTCCCTTTATCCTCTCCAGCCTCTGAAAGACCGGCACCTCTACAAGCTCTACCGAGGGATCTTTGCCGTTAAAGTCCACCAGACAGAGGCTTTTTCTCTGTCCTGCCTCCCCAAAGCCCATAGGTATAGGGGATCCGCTGTACCTCACGACCTCCGATCCGTCGACCTTCTGGGGAACGTGAAGGTGCCCTAAGGCGGTGTAGTCGAAGCTGTCTAAGAAGATAGCCGAATTGACGTAGGCCAAGGAACCTACGTAGAGGTCTCGGACCCCGTCGCCCTCCACGGTGGTTCCTCCGGCGGTAAAGAGGTGTCCCATCCCGACTATAGGGATATGGATGCCAAGGTCCTCCCTTATGGACCTAGCCTGAGACGCCACCGCCTGGTAGTGGGCCTTTATGCCCTCCGCCATCTTTAGCTCTTTGTCCTGGACCGTCTCTCCTGGATCCACCTGTCGGATGTCCCTGTCGCGGAGGTAGGGCACGGCGCAGACGATCATCTCGGGGCTGCCGTCCTCGGCATTGAGAACCAACACCTCGTCCTTCGGGGATTGGGTCGCCTTACCCACCACGTGGACTTTAAGGGCCTTAAGCAGCTCCTTTGGGGCATCGAGGAAGGAGGGGGAGTCGTGGTTGCCTCCTATTACGACAACGTGTCTACAGGTGGAGCCAGCCACCTGGCATAGGAAACGGTAATAAAGCTCCTGGGATCGGTTGCTCGGGGTGGTGGTGTCGAATATGTCCCCCGCCACGACAAGGACATGGACGCCCTTTTCCTGAACCGTCGTCGCAAGCCAGTCCGTAAACGCCTTAAACTCGTCGTATCTTTTTTTCCCGTAAAGGGCCCTGCCTAGATGCCAGTCGGAGGTGTGAAGCAACCTAATTCCCGACGAAGAGTGATCCATAGGTAAACCTCTCCTTTCTGTCCTTGTCCATTGTAGGCAAAGCCTGAGCGGTAATCAATCGGCGGGGATATTTCCCGGGAAATATCTTCACCGACAGAAATATAAAAACGACCTCCCAACAGGAAGGCCGTTCGCTTATTCCACTATTTCCTGCACCCTTCCCACCGTTCCGTCCTCCAGACGGACCTTTATTCCGTGGGGATGGGATGGGCTTTTGGTCAGCACGTCCCTGACGACCCCTTCAGTGAGTTTACCGCTCCTCTGGTCCTGCTTTTGGACCACCATAACCTTCAGCCCCGGCCTTACGTTCTTTCTGAGCTCTCCTGACATGTAAAGTCCTCCTTTTCGATGGAAGAGAGTACGATTTGTTTAAGCGCCGTAAGCCAAACTATTTTAACCAGCTGTCACAAACCGCCTGAAGTTCTCCGGTGAGCTCCGCCGTGTGAAGCCACTGATCCACGTATTCCTTCCAAATGATATCTCTTGGCATCAGATAAGCCTTCTCAAAATGATCGAAAGGCTCGTAGGGATGGACAGCCCTCAGCTCTGGACGGAGCTTCTGCTGTAGTAAAGTCTCCACCCCGTCGGTTATCATGAGATCCGCCGTGCCATCCACTATTTTGTCGAAAATGGTCACGTTGTCGTCGTAGACTATTATTTTAGCCTTCTTCAGGTGGGCCCTGGCGAACCTCTCGTTGGTGCCGCCGGGGTTGACTATCACGGTGACCTCCGGTTGATCGATCTGCTCCAGGGTCTGGAAACGATCCACGTTCTCCGCTCTGGTTATAGGAGTCTTACCGGTTACAAAATAGGGGATGGAGAACAGCCCTCTTCTCTGACGGTCCATCTTGATCGACACGCCTCCCATGGCAATATCGTACTTTCCCTTCATCAGGTCATCGGTGATTGCCTTCCACGTGGTGGGAACTATGACGACCTTCACCCCCAGGGTCTTCGCCAAAGATTGGGCCAGATCCACGTCAATACCGGACCAATCGTATCCATCCCTGTAGGTAAAGGGCTTGTAATCCCCTGTCATGCCGACCCTAAGCTCACCCCTCTGGACGATCTCGTCTAACAGACTTCCCTGGGCCGCCACCGCCACTGCGGCGAAAACCAGCACAAAAGACAACCCCAACAAACCGCGTCTCAGCCTTGCTCTCATATAGTACCCCTCCTTCTTTTTTCGGTGCATAAAAAAGGGGATCCCCTGAACGGGAATCCCTTAAATTCAGCCAAACGGCAGTTAAACGCCGACCGACAGAGGCCCCCGCTGCTTTGGTTAAAGCCAAAGAAAAACAGACTAAAGTTCATAAAAAGAGACCTCCTCCACCGTCGTCGTTGGTAGAGAATGCTACCAGGATAGCCGGCAAAAGTCAATCGCTTTTCGGCAGTGCTATACCATTACATGGAACTCCGGTTCGTTGAACGGAACCGCATCGCAGAAAAAATTCTTAGACATGGTCTCGATGGTGTTGATCGAGTGATTCTTCGCGGTATGGATAGGCCTCCCTTCAAATTTATACTGACATCATGGTATCACGTTGCAAGGCCCAAATGAACTACTGGCTTAGAATTTAAATCATAGGGACGACTAAATAGTTACAGAGGCTTTATGTCAGGAAGATAAGCCCCCTCCTACCGCCGCGGTACTCCCCACTCCTTAAACCAGCGGTCCTGGATGTCCTTGCCCCGCTTGAGGTCCTTTGAGGACATCCTCTTATTCAGCTTCTCCAGAGCTTCCTCCGCGTCGGATACGTGTCTCTCGTTGGCTAGGTCGAGGTAGGCCCAGGCCATGGGCAGGTCATTTTCAACCACAACTCCATCCATGTACAGCGATCCCAGGACGAACCATCCAAACTCGTTTCCCTGATCCACCGCCCTTCTGGCCCAGCCCTCTGCGGTGCGATGATCCTCTTTGACCCCGTAGCCGTAGAAATACATGTAGGCTAACAGGCCTTGAGCGGAAGGTTCGTCGTCCTCCGCTGCATCGGTGGCCAACGCCAGGGCTTTTTTAAAGTCCTCCTTTACCGCCACGCCGTCGTAGTACATCCAGGCCATAACCGCTTTGCCCAGGGAGCTTCCTGCCTTAACCGCCTTTTCCGCCAGCTGGAGGGCTTTTTTATCGTCCTCGTCAACCCCCTCGCCGAAGTAGTAGAGCATGGCAAGCATGGCGGTCCCGTCGGCGTCCCCTTTGTCGGAGGCCTTCTGGGCCCACTTGAACGATTCATCCTCGTCCCTCAGGATTCCGAATATATCTCCGTCGTAGTATACCCTGGAGAGCACCGAGAAGATCTCCCCTTCCGAGTCGGAGCGAGAGGAATCTTTAAGCAGCGAAAGCCCTCTGTTTGGGTCGCTGTGGTCCTCCTCGAATATGAGGATGACCCCTAGTAGGGCCTTCGCCTCAAGGCTTCCTCCTTTTGATGCCTTTTCAAGCCATTTGATGGCCTCGGCTGTATCCTGGGGAACGTCCTCTCCGTCGTAGTACATCGCGCCGAGGGCAGCCTGGGCGTCGGTGTCGCCGGACTGGGCCATTTTCTTGAGGCTTGATATCTCCGACGATGGGGACTGCCCCACCTCCGGCAGATTGACCTGTGGAAGGGACACCTGAGGGAGTGACATAGGAGGAAGCTGGGGCAGTGCAGGCGACGTCCGGGAAAACTGCGGAGAGATCCCGCATCTCTGGAGGAAGGGAACGATCCTCTCCGTTGGAATAGAGGCGTTGACAAATGCCCCTTCGTCCTCCTCGGTATATCCCCAGGTGTTAATCCCGACCACCTCTCCTCTGGCGTTGACGAGAGGTCCACCGCTGTTTCCTCCTGCTATGGCTGCGGAATGGATCACCGTCATCTGTCTGTTTTTCTCGACCAGGGCGTTAACCGTTCCCTCGGTGTAGACCATAGGAGGAGCTTTTTTCAGCTTGCCCTCCAGTATGTCGTCGAAGCTCTGGTCGAACTGGGTCACAAGAACCGGAAATCCCCAGGCACTGACCCGATCCATACGGTTAACCCTGTTGGTGAAGGTTACCGGCGTCAGTTTAGGGGACGGTGTGAACTTGAGCAGGGCGAAGTCATTGCCTCCGGTGTCTCCGCTGTACTCTTTTTTGACCACCCTGGCCTTTACGGGGTTCTGAAAGGAGCTCATAACCAGGATGTCTCCGGCGGACTCGACCACATGGGCGTTGGTCAGGGCGAAGCCATCTGCGACCACGAATGCGGTTCCCATGCTGTAGGAATCGTCGTCGTCCACCAAGACGTAGAGGATGCTGGACTCCAGCATATTTGCCACCGCCCTCTGCCTCTCCTCCATCAGGGCCAAAACGTCGATATCGGTGGCGTAGAGGGGCCCACCGAGCACCATAAAACAGGAAAACAGACAGAGAGTAAACCGAAAGCACCTCTTAGACAAAGCCATATTCACACGAACCATTCTATCCCGGCCTTTCCCTTCTATATTGGTTCAGATATTAGCACAACAGCGGCCAAAAATATCTTTTCTCAAATATTTGACAAGTGCAAAAACCTCTGCTACGATAAACTTAGTTTCCTCCAAGGAAAAATAGTTTCCTATAAGGAAAAGGAGGTGTACCTTTGAGCAGTCTATTAAAGGGCATGGAAGTTCTAAGAGTGCTGGCGGAGCCTCCTTTCAACTACACCCTATCGGAGCTTTCCTCCACCATGGGGATGGGCAAAAGCGGGCTACACAAGATACTGTCGACTCTCAAGGAGAAAAATTTCGTGGTTCAGGAGGGGTCGTCGAAAAAGTATCATCTCGGACCGGTGGTCCTTCGGATTGGCAACGTCTACTCAAAGCTTATAGGCATAGAGGACATCGCGGCGCCGGTCCTGTCGAACCTGTGCCAGGCGCTGGGGGAGACGGTCTATATAAGCATCTGGGAGGGAGACAGGGCCTACCCTGCCTGCAAGTGTTGCCGCCCAGGGGGGATCTACGACGCCAACGATTTTATCGGCAAGAGCGTCCCCATAAACGCCGGTGCGTCGGCAAAGCTTCTGGCCGCCTATCAGGATCGTGAATTTATCAAGGATCTTCTGTCAAGGACGGATCTCGTGGCAAGGACACCTTACTCCTTAACGTCCATACCGGAGATCCTGGAGGAGTACGATCGAATAGTAAAACAGGGTTATTCCCTGGAGGATCAGTCCTTTTCTCTGGGGGTGTGGTGTCTATCGGTTCCAATTTTCGGCAAAAACCGAGCGGTCGATCGGTGTCTGTCCGTCGGCGCTCCGGTTGAGGCAGTAGGGGAGGGGATTTTTCCCGTTTGGCTACAGAGGTTGAGGGATGGGGCGGATGAAATAGGGACTCAGTTACAGCTCAGGAGTTAATGTATCAGGGAAGATCCGTAAGGGTCTAGATAGGGAAGGAGAGGAACATATGTCTATCAGCAGGAGATCGATGTTTTTTGCGTTGACCGTGGCGGCTTTCTGTTTTGCCGCTCTGCCAGGGGCCTCCGAGGCGAAGGCCAGGCCCTTTAAGGTGGCGGGAATTTCGTCGCCGGAGTACAGGGGAAGCAAGTCCCTGGAGACCATAAAGGAAAAGGTGGAGGCTGGAACGGAGGGAAGGGTAAAACTGGACGTCTTCCCGGCAAACCAGCTTGGGGATTACACCCAGGTTTTCGAGGAGATCCGCCGAGGCTCTATAGAGATGGGGCTTATATTCCTGCCCAGTCAGTTCGACGTGATGCTCGAGATAGGCTCTCTGCCTTTCCTGGCGTCCTCCGGCGAGGGCATGAAAAAGCAGCTTTCACCGGGATCGTACGTCTACGAGATAATAGACAATTCCCTGGATAAGCTAGGTGTCAAACTCCTCAGGCTCTACGGAGACGGCTTTATCGGTGTCGGACTGACGAAGAAGCCCGAGAGCCCCGCCGACCCCAACGTCAAGAAAGACGCCATGATAAGGGTCGCTCCTGTGGCGGTCTACAAGGAGACCGCCGAGGACATGGGCTACAGGACAACAAACATACCTTACGCCGACACCTACAGCGCCATTCAGACCGGAGTGTGCGACGGCTGGATCGGCGGATCGTCCCAGATAAACTACCTCAGTTTCAGGGACGTCATAAAATACTACGTTCCCTACAACTGTCTGTTCGACCAGACCGCCTACATCATCAACAAAAAGCTCTGGGAGTCCATGAGTCCGGAGGATCAGAAGGTCCTTATGGACGCGGTCAACGTAGAGGCCGACAAAAGCTTCGCCGACAGCGCTACCGAGGATCTGGAGTTCCAGAAGAAGCTTCAGGAGGCGGGAGTGGAGATAATAGAGGTCTCCGACGCCGAGAGAGAGGCTCTGGCCGAGCACATCAGGGCCAAGACCTGGCCGAAACTGGCGAAGACCTACGGAGAGGAGACCCTTGAGAGGATAAAGAAGGACCTCTAGGTCGTCCTATCGAGAGGCTGGCGAAAGCGTCTTCGCCAGCCTCTTTTAAATAAGGAGGGTTTCACATGGAAAACTTCGTCCGTAACGTAAAGAGCTCCCTCCTCTGGAGGTGGCTTATAAATCTGCAAAAGGCCATATTGGTGCTGACAAGCGTCTTCGTGGTCCTGATAATGTGTACCGCCGTTCTTTTAAGATACGTTTTCAAGTCGGACCTCTTCGGCATAGAGGAGATAGTGGTAATAGCGGCTTTCTGGCTTTATCTGGTAGGGAGCTCATACGGGGTGTACGAGAAGAGCCACGTAAAGGCGGACATCATCCCTCAGCTCCTCCCGCCTAAGGCCCAGGCCTTTCTGTCGGTCTTGGTGCGGCTGACTATGTCCATTCTATGCGTCGTGTTCAGCTGGTGGGCCGTGGACATGATCTCCTACAGCATCAAGTGGATGCCAAGAACCACCGGACTTCGCATCCCTATATTCATATCCCAGACATCCATACTGGTAGGATACGTTCTCATGAGTTTTTACTCCATAATATACTTTTTAGAGGATCTCGGCAATTTCACGTCTCTGTACAGAAAGGATCAAGGAGGTGAGCAGCCATGGCGATAACTATAGCTTTAATCCTGATAATAGTGACTCTGCTCCTGGGGCTGCCTGTGCCCTTTTGCTTTATGTTATCCACGTTGTTCATGGTGGTCAGCCACAGCTACGATCCGTCGTTTTTGCTGCCCTATAGCTTCAGCCAGATGAGCTCGCTGGTGCTCCTGGCCATACCTCTTTTCATAATGGTCGGAGGGCTTATGGACCGAGGGGGCATAGGAAGCTCTCTGGTCCGGTTCGTCGAGGTTTTCGTCGGTAGGATAAAAGGAGGTCTTGGGGTCGTGGCGGTGGTGTCCTGTGCGGTGTTCGGTTCCATATCGGGCAGCTGTGCCGCCACTCTGTCCTGCATCGGCTCCATTATGTTTCCAAGGCTCAGGGAAAACGGCTACCCTATGGGACACAGCGCCGCCCTCATATCCTGCGCCGCTCCTCTAGGGCTTCTGATTCCCCCAAGCTCTCAGATGATACTCTACGCCTGGGTGGGACAGCAGTCGGTGCTGGCCTGTTTTCTGGCTACAGTGGGACCAGGGCTGCTTTTGATGACTCTGCTTTCCATAATAAATCTGGTGCTTTTGAGGAACGATAAGAACATAAAGCTATATCCCCCTATGACGGGAAAGGAAAAGGCCGAGATGCTCTGGAATCGCTCGGGCAAGGCTCTCCCGGCGCTGATAATGCCGATTATCGTATTAGGGGGCATCTACGGGGGGATCATGACTCCCACCGAGGCCGCCGCCGTGGCGGTGCTGTACTCAGTTCCGGTAGGTTTCCTCATATACAAAGGCCTTAACAGGGAGAACTTCATAGAGGTGGTTATAGAGACAGCGACCACAACCGGAGTCGTCATGTTGATGATGTTCTGCATAATGATGCTCAGCAGAATATACGTCCAGGAACGACTTCCTTCCATGATAATAGACGCACTGACCAATATATCTTCCAATAAATACGTCCTGATGCTCATGATAAACCTGTTCATGATAATAATCGGCATGATAATGGACGACGTCAGTGCCATGTTGCTCTGCACTCCCATACTTTTGCCGGTGGTTACGAGCTTAGGGATAAGCCCTATCCATTTTGCGGCCATAATCGGCGTAAACCTTGGGATGGGCAACGTAACGCCTCCAACAGCTCCAACCCTGTACTTCGGGGGCAGAATAGCGAACACACCGGTGTCACAAATGCTGAAACCAGCTATGATATTCATACTTTTCGCCTGGCTCCCTACCCTTGCCGCGGTGACATTTATTCCCGAGCTTTCCCTGTGGCTTCCCAGGTTAGTGTTAGGCGGACGTTTTTAGGAGGTAAGATATGAACAAAGATTCGAGACTATACAGAAGGCTGCTGAAAATAGCGTCCATACCGAGCGTCTCCCCGTCCTCGAAGGGGGAAAACCAGGCGGCCCAGGCCCTTTACGACGAGCTAGCCCAGACCGACTACTTCAAAAGGAACCCCGATGATCTCAAGCTCCTTCCCCTTTTAGGGGACAGGTTTGATAGACATTTTGTCTTCGGAATGGTCAGGGCACAAAAGCCCACATCCGAGACGGTGGTCCTGCTTGGACACATGGACGTGGTCAGCGTAGAAATGTTCTGCTCCCTGAGGGAATTTGCCTTCTCGCCGGAGGAGTACACAAAGAGGCTGGACCCCACATCTTTAGGGGAGGACGGAGCCAAAGATCTCCTTTCCGGAGAATGGCTCTTCGGTCGAGGTGTGGCGGACATGAAGTCCGGCGTCTGCGGGGCGATGGAGCTCCTTATGGAGACGGCGGAGGACCCTTCCTCCACGGAGGTCAATCTAGCGGTCCTGTTCGTGCCCGACGAGGAGAACAACTCCCTGGGGATGCTCTCAGCGGTGCCGTTTCTAGCAAAACTTCAGGATGAAGGGCTTAGTTTCCGGTGCTGCATAGACACCGAGCCCACCTTCGCCACGGGAGAGGACGCAAAACCCACGGTCTACCTGGGGAGTTTGGGCAAGATAAACCCCTTTTTCTACTGCGTCGGGGTAAAGGCCCACGCCGGGGAGTATTACGACGGTTTCAGCGTAGGGCCCACCATGGCACGGATCGCTCTGGCTATAGACGGAAATCCCGCCCTTACGGACCAGCTTGACGGGACCATGTACCCTCCCTACGCCGCCCTGAAGGTGGACGATATGAGGGACGAATATTCGGCGACTATCATGTCCCGCTGCGCCATGGCCTTCAGCTATCTTACCTCCACAAAAATGCCACCGGAGATCATGGCCGAGCTTAAGTCCATAGCCCAAGAGTCACTGGACAGGTCCATCGAGGAGCACGAGAGGGCGAAGAAGGCCTACAGGGAGCAAAACGGCATGACCCTGTCCCCCTCCTGCCTATCCGGTACCGTATACTCGGTCAAGGATATAATGGACCTGGCGAAGAGCCGGGGGATCGTTCCGGTGGTCTCGGAAGAGGGAGACGAGAGGGCTAGAGGCATGGAGACTGTATCAAGGCTTGTGGACGACCTTGAGATGGAAGGGCCTCTGGTGGTGGTGGGATTTCTGCCACCCTGGTATCCCCACAGGTCCAATATGGCGGATATAGAGGGAGACAGGGAGGTCAAAGAGGCAGCCTTAAAGCTGAGGGAAAAAGCGGTCGAGCAGGGTCTGGAGATGGACATAAGGACTATGTTCGAGGGGGTGTCGGACCTGAGCTACTGCGGTTTCACCGGAACGCCGGAGGAGGCCAGGGCCTTCGAGGACAATATGCCCGGAGGCAGGGCAATGTACAGCTTCCCCACCGACGAGCTGCTAAAGCTGGCTATCCCGATACTGAACTTCGGCCCAGTCGGGAAGGACGCCCATAAGAGATCCGAAAGGCTGTACCTTCCGTTCTATCTGAATCACTATGTTAATCTGTTAAGATATCTGGTAAAATCCATATAACCACCTAGTGGTGCAAAAGGGCTCGATCTGGAGGGACACCTTCAGACCTAGCCCTTTTAGCTTATCCCAATCAAAGGAGTTTTTCGTTTGAGAAGATTTTTTTCAACCCTAACGTCGTTGCTCGTCCTACCTCTGCTAATAGTCGGCCAGGCAATGGCCCTTACCATAGGGACGTTCAACGTCGAATACTTTAACGTCTCAGGAAAGAAAGCCTACTCCCCCGAGGACTGTTCTCATCTGGCAAAAACCATACTGTCGTCGAAAGCGGACATACTGGCCCTCCAGGAGATAGAGGGCGACGCCACGATGAGATACTTTCTGACAAAGTTTCTGCCTGGCTGGTCCGCCAAGGGAAACGACACAGGGGGGAGGCAGGACCTGTATTTCCTGTGGAACTCGGACAATATAGAGCTCATAGATGGCCCCTACATCTACGGGGCCAACTCGTCCTTTCGCTTCGAGGGCAAGAGCTACAAGCTGAACGACAGGCCAAACCTGGTAGCCACCTTTCTGGACAAGGAAAAGGATCGCCGATTCACCCTGGTGAACGTCCATCTCAAGAGCCAGAGCACCAGAGGCAAGGACGACTCGGACAAGGCAGAGAGGTACAACGACGCCAAAAGGCAGGCCCAGATAGAGGGGATAAACAAGATAGTTTCCTCTCTAAAGGGGCCGGTTTTCATACTAGGAGACTTCAACACCGACGGCCCCAAGGGGACATCCTTCCCCCTAATGGAGCTATCAAAAGGCCAGTACAGCTACGACAATAAAAAGAGCAACCTGGACTACATAGGCTACGCAGGGATAGAGACGGACCCCAAGTGGGCGATATACGAGATAGAGTCGGCCATACCCAAAAGATCCACTAAGAGCGCTCAACATCCAGATCACGATATGGTGATCCTGGCTCTAGACGGTAACGTTCCCAAAGTGGCGGTAAAATCGACTAAGGCCGAGTCGAAAGAGGCCACAAAGAATATCACCGTGTTCGTCACCAATACCGGAAAGAGCTATCATTCCGACGGATGTTCGTCCCTGAGCAAGAGCAAGATAGCCATCTCCCTGGAGGAAGCCAAGACAAAGGGTTACACCCCATGTGGTAAATGCAATCCACCGAGGTAGATTAGGGGCCAGGACTTCCTGGCCTTTAACAAGTCAAGCGGAATTCCCCATCTTCTAAGCCAAAGGCGAAAGGTGGGGATGGATAGCTTGTCGCCAATAGGCGATAAATCTTGTTTTTATCTACCCAGTGGTGTAGGATGCAAATAGGGTGATATGAAAAAAGTCTTTTTGGAGCAAAAATTATTGCTTATTAGCTATTGGGGGAGCACCTGTAGACATAAGAGGTGAGATCATGCTAAGAGCCTATAAATATCGTATATATCCTAATATGGAGCA
>CAYNAN010000023.1:2900-28466 GCA_964395085.1 uncultured Synergistaceae bacterium | reverse complement strand
ACTTAATAGAAAACGTTGCCCTTCATAAAATATTCAACGAAATAGATATTATGGCTGATAACTCGCAAGACACTGATTCCATAATCAGTTACCTTTGCGACAACAGGAATAGGGCCACCAAGTCGTACATAAAGCTAATAAAAACACTAAAAAATAATAATTTTTCTCTTAAATATCGATGGGCAATGCCAACATCAGAGGACGTAAGAGAAAAAAACATAAGCAAAGAAACGATAATCCTAATTGAAGAAGCAATAAACAGAGAGGCAGAGTTAAAAGATGAAATCGTGACATTTACAGGTTTCTTCGTCAAAGTTGACACAAAAAATTCGTCATGGAAAATAGCAGCTGAGCCTATGGGAACAGAGTATTCTGGATGTCTAGATGATGAGTCTGATGCCACTCTAGACGGTGTTGTAGTGGGGACGAAAAAATATATTATACGTTGCGAAAAAAACCAAATTCAAAAATCCACAGGAGAAATAAAAACTACATATAGCCTCGAAAGCATTGAAGAAGCTCCACATGACCCCCAAGAATAACCCAACGAATGAATTGAATACCGAGAAGGGAGCGTATAAAAGACCAAACACAGGAGGATGTCATGTCAAACAACCCCATCAGGATCCAGGTCATGGCCCGGACCCTGCTAGAGAGATACGGACTGGAACGAACGATCCCCATCCGACTCAGCGCACTATGCCGGAGGCTGGGGATCGAAATATGTCACAGCAAAGCCAGACACATCGACGGCACACTACTCACTCACGGAGACCAAAAGATTATCCTTGTCTCCACCGCCCTTCCTTACGAACGCCGTCGCTTCACAGTGGCCCACGAGCTAGGACATTACGTCCTCGGCCACCGAAAGGTCGCCTTCTCCCTCGACAGCCCCGAATCCTGGGTCGTCAGGGAAGAACAGGCCGCCAACGCTTTTGCGGCGGAACTACTCATGCCCAAGACGGCCCTTCAAGCAATCCACTACAAGCACAACACAAAACAACTGGCCCAGATCTTCGACGTCAGCCCTCTGGCCATGCAGATACGGCTAGAGGAGTTGGGGAATTTTTAACCAATAATATTTCTAAGGAGAGGAGAGGCTATAGCCATGGGCATCAGATTTAGAAAAAGCATAAAACTAGCTCCAGGGATCAAGCTTAATATCAGCAAATCAGGCATAAGTACAAGCATTGGGAAAAAGGGAGCATCAGTCAACGTGGGAAGCAAAGGGGTTTACAGCAATGTGGGGATCCCTGGAACCGGGGTTTCTTTCAGAGAAAAGATTGTGGGGAGTGGGAGCAAAAAAAGCTCTAGCTCTAATGGGCAACAAGCATTCCCAATTGGGTTTACAGTCTTTTTTATCGCGTGTGCTTTCATAGGCAACAAGATATTAGGTTTTTCTTTTTTGGGCTCTCTAGGCTTTTCTGTTTGCGGTTCATTGGCGTATCCTTTTATTTTTAAGTAGGGATATAATGGGGCGCAGGAGGTGTTATTCACTATGGAAACAGCTTTAGATAACGCTCAGCCTCTACCCCGAGCAGGATACGATATCGCGATGTCGGCGCTAGCCCTTGGAACTATAGCCATACTGATGATTCAAGATAAGGTCCCGACAGGCCTAAGTCATGTGATTGGAACAATAGATTCCGTGATATGGGGTATTTTCGTAGCTGATTACATTGTCAGGTTTGTTAGGTCGGAGAATAAGATCTCGTACATAAAGGCCAATGTCATAGAGCTTATAGCCATACTCCCCTTCGACTCCGCCCTTAAAGGGCTTCGTGCCCTTAGGCTAGTTAGAGTTGCCAGAGCCAGTCGGCTATTTAGGATCTTTCGGTCCATTAGGGCTTTCGCCTATCTCAACCGTTTTAACAACAGGATCTCCGATTTCCTTCAGACAAATCAATTCCACAGCGTCCTTTGGTTCACCTTCTCGACGATATTTTTCGGAGCTATGGCCATATCATACGTTGATGCCATGCCCTTCGAGGATGCCCTTTGGTGGTCCTTCGTCACAACCACCACCGTCGGCTATGGGGATATCTCCCCTTCGTCCGTGTCGGGAAGGCTGATAGCAGTAATCCTGATGATGGTCGGGATCGGCTTTATAGGAATGTTGACCGGAACCATAGCAACCTACTTTCTCAAACCACAACGAAAGTCCTTCAGACATGAGGCTATTGGGTCGATCATAGCCAAGCTGGAGGACTTTGATAACCTGACCGACGAAGAGGTCAGCGATATATGTAGCACTATACAGGGGTTGAAGGAAACAAAGGGGGAAAAGTAAATGTCTAATCAAGAAGAATATGACGTAGCTCTGTCATTTGCAGGTGAAAACCGTCAGTACGTGGAAAACGTAGCACAAGAATTAGAAAAAAACGGAATCAATGTTTTTTACGATAAATTCAAAGAAGTCGAACTCTTGGGAGAAAATCTTATCGAGCTTCTGGGTAAGGTATATTCAAAAAAATCAGCATACGTTGTTATGTTTATATCTAAACACTATGCAGAGAAGATATGGACTAGGCATGAATGTCACGCAGCCTTAGAAAAAGCTATTTCGACGCCTCGCGCATATATACTTCCATTCCGCTTTGACGATACAGAAATCCCAGGTTTAACAAGTGCGACGGGATATATTAGCGCAATAGAAAAACAACCCAAAGAAGTTGCAGAAATAATTATAAAGAAAATAACTAACAAAACAAAAGCTTCACCATCAAAAATCTACAATAATTCTTTTTCTGCTTCCGAGATTCCACCTGCCCCAGAACTCGCAACCGTAAAAATTCACGTAAAATCAATGCTAGGCGAAAACATTATCGGCGCAGACGTTGTCGCTATCGCACAAAACAACACTATCATTAACGGTAAAACAGATAGCAACAGCATTGTTGAGCTCAAGATTCCGACAAAACGCATCTACGATTTTTTCATTTCTCATCACGAATACCCTGCCATAACTAAAAAAAACATAGAAATCAATACATCGTCCATCGAATTTGAGATTGAAAAATCCTCGGAAATTGGCTCTATAGTATGCATAAATGGAACCGGGTATATACCTGGATTACAAGGACGCCTCAATCCTATCCTTGATAGCATCAACAGAATGTATTTATACGCTACAAACATATCTATCAACAACGGAAAACTGCAGCCAGTCGACTTTTCTTTAGGGGAGGAGCTAAATTTAGAAGACTGCATGGGAGTATACAAAAAAGTATCTATTTTAGAAATGAAAGGTAATACTGCTTTGTTGCAGTTTACGAAATAGCTTATTTAAACAAAGACTTTATTTTAACTATTTATAAGGATCAGAGCAAGTGGCTATGATCCTTTATTGTTGGTTCAGCCAATCCCCCCACCACTGCAAGAGCTCTCTCCGCTTGTCCAACAGCTCGGCGTGGTTATACGCCGCACGGACGGAGTTCTTGTCCACGTGGGCAAGCTGTAGCTCAATGACGTCCGACGGCCACTGGTGCTCGTTCGCTATCGTTGAAAACATGGCCCTGAAGCCGTGTCCTGTCAATTCGCTCTGAGCATACCCCATGCGCCTCAGAGCGGCGTTGACTGTGGCATCGCTGATGGGCCTTGTTTTTGACCTTAAGGAGGGGAATATAAACTGGCTATCCCCTGTAAAGGGCCTCAGTTCGTCCAGGACGGCCATGCTTTGCTTCGACAGGGGCACAAGGTGGTTGCGACGTTTCTTCATCCTCTCAGCCGGTATTTTCCAAAGATCTCCCTCGATCTCCTTCCACTCCCCTTTTCTCATCTCCCCAGGACGAACCGCTGTATAGATCTGAAACAGCATAGCGCAACGGACTATTATCGATCCAGAGAAGGAGTGTATTGCCCTCATCAGCTCGCCGATTTTATCGGGGTCGGTTAGGGTTGGGAAATGTTCGGGCTGGCGGGGGATCAGAGCCCCCCGAAGGTCTGCCGTTATGTCGTGTTGGGCCTGCCCTGTGGCAATGCCGTAGCGCAACACCTGCCCGACTATCTGGGAGACTCTATGGGCCGTTTCGATGTGCCCCTGGTCCTCTATGCGCCTCAGGAGGGCCAAAAGCTCCGGTGCGGTAATATCCCCGGGGGCTTTGTCTCCCAGGCAAGGGAGGATCAGCCTGTCCAGCCTGGACCTTATCGTCCTGGCGTGTCCATCGGTGCGTACCGGGACGACCTGACGCTCAAACCATTCTTCGGCCAGGGCGTTGAAGGTTCCCTTGGATGGGTCCACCGCTTTGCCATGTACAAGGGCAATCCTGACCTCATCCCTTTTGAGTCTGGCCTCTTTAAGGGAGATATCTGGATAGCGCCCCAGGGTTTTCCTGATGGTCGTTCCGTTGACGGTAAATCTTACCTTCCATGACTTAGTGCCGGAAGGAAGGATCTCCAGATAAAGCCCGTCCGAGTCCTGGACCATATATCGCTTCTCTTTAGCGTTTAACTTCTTAACCGAAGAATCATTCATCGTTTAATCACCCCTTTTGTCTCCAAACTCGTCGGAGACAACATGGAGACAAAAAATCACTCCGTTATAGGCAAAATATACGACGAATACGCAACGGGGTCAACCCACAAACACAGTAGCCGCCTGGATCTGCGACGATCCCGACGGCTACGAAAAGGCTTATGGTGGAGGCGCGGGGAGTTGAACCCCGGTCCTGACATACTGTGTATGAATGGGCGACTACAGGCTTAGTACGTCTCTTTAACTACGGGAGAAGCTAGGTGTAACGGACAAAACACCGGAACTTCCCATCCGATACGAATCCCATACGATGCCCGCGTTGATAGCCCTTCCGGCTCTGCGAGCGCTCCCAACCGGTTGGGCGGCTGCTTAACTAAGCAGCCAGTGCGTAGTTGTTGTCAATTCTTTTGGTGATGGCTTACGCCCATCGCTCGGCCTGCTCCCAGACTTGCAGCATACCAGTCGAAACCGGTCGCCCCCATATCAATCTCTGAGTCTGTTCTTCATCTCTCTGTCAATGGTACGCTTTGCATCCTTCTCGGCCAAGTCATCCCTCTTGTCGTAGAGGGCCTTACCCTTGGCTAAACCGATCTCCACCTTGGCCCAGCGACCGTCCTTTATGTACATGGAGAGGGGGACCAAGGTAAAACCACGCTCTTTTATCTTTACTGAGATCTTACGGATCTCTCGCCTGTGCATCAAAAGCTTACGCTTCTGGGTCGGCTCGTGCTGTCCCCAGCTGGCGTTTTCATACGGAGATATGTGGACGTTCATAAGCCACAGCTCTCCTTTTTCCAGCTTAGCGTAGCCGTCTTTAAGGTTGACCCTGCCTGCTCTGACGGATTTGATCTCAGTGCCGGACAGGACTATGCCACATTCGTAGGTATCCAGTATGAAATAGTCGTGCCTAGCTTTGCGATTCTGGGCTACCCTCTCGAAGGACATGAGATCACTCCTCTACGGCCCAATTCTACATAGATAGTCAAAATTAGTCAAGCTAAAACCACAAAAGACGGCCCTGACTAACGCCAAGGCCGAAGTCTTTCCGTCTGGTCGGGGTGAGAGGATTCGAACCTCCGACCTCCTCGTCCCGAACGAGGCACGCTAACCAGACTGCGCTACACCCCGAACGAAGGAGATTATACATTCCCCAAGGAGGTTAGTCAAATCGGTTGTTCAGATCCTGATCATGATCACCTCTAGGTAACCTCCTGGCGTAGTCGTTCATGCCAAGGTTTCTCCTGGGCACACTGGCATCGTCAAAGAGAGGGATCTCCGTCCATCCACCTGGGGTCACCAGTATGAACCGAAAGGATACTCCCCTATCCTCAAGGGCCCTGATGTGTTTCCCGTAGCGAAAGACCTCTCCCGGTATCCAGGAATCACTGAGCAACCATATCCGTCTGCATTTTCCCGGATTGAAGATAGCGGCGTGGTCTATGGCCATCCTTATGGCCTCTTCCTGCACACCGATATCCAGGGATATAACTACAGCCTCGGAGGTAGCCGATCCCTGTGACTCCTCATCTTGGCTGTCTTCACCTAAAAAATCCACATGATCCCTCATCCACTCCAACTGACCGTAAAGCCTATCGTAGTCAGCCCTAAAATCGTCCTCGGAAAGAGTTGGCCCTGTTAGACAGTCCCTCATCCAAGTTCCTATTTGTTCCACAGATTTCAGAATGTATTCGGGATAATGGGGTTTTGACATTGCCCTCAGCACATCTCCCACGGTTAGATCGTGAGAATTGTCGTTTTTGTCGATCATTCAAATCCACCCCCTGGTTTTCGATAACGGTGGTAAGGATAGCATAAAAAACCATATTACGATACCGGCATGACACACGATGTGGCATAATATACGAAGACTTTAGATCGGAGGTAGATACAGGTGAAACCCTACGTTCTCGATCCATATAAGACCATATTTTTAGCGATAGACCTACAGGCAAATCTCCTCAAAGCGATACACAACAGGGAGAAAGTCATAGACAGATCAAAAAAACTGATCTTATCGGCACAGACTCTGAAAATTCCGGTCAAGGTAACGGAACAATACCCTAAAGGACTTGGACCTACGGAAGAAGAGATACTCTCTGTCCTTAATGCTACGGTTTTTGAAAAAACCGCCTTCGGATGCTTTGATCAAGACGGTTTTGAGGGATTCTTCTCCGAAGAGGGACGGAACCAGGTGGTTCTTTTCGGCATAGAAAGCCATATCTGCGTCTATAGCACGGTTATGCAGCTTTTGGAAAGAGGCTACGACGTAACAGTCGTGCGGGACGGATGCAGCAGCAGAGAGGAAGAAAACCATCTCGCAGCCATTGCAAACATGCCTAACTGTGGGGCTCACGTTCTTCCGATGGAGTCCGTCATATATCAATTGATGAAGAGATCGGGAACGGCTGAGTTTAAGGCCCTCTTGCCTCTTTTCAAGGAGTGAGCGTCATAGAGGACTACCTGCCGGAAAACAGCCTCATATTCCTTGGAACAGCTGGAACCAGGTTTAACGTCATAAACCAGACCAGGGCATCGGGTGGGATGGTCGTATCTTTAAACGGAGTTCACGTAGCTATAGACCCAGGACCTGGCGCTCTTGTGGCAATGTGCTCCAGGAGACCATTCGTGGATCCCAACAGGATCGAGGCGATACTTTTGACCCACAGACACATAGACCACAGCGGAGACGTAAACGTTATGGCGGAGGCCATGACAGGCGGCGGTAGGAGACCAGGCGGTATCATAGCTTTACCATCCGATGCTTTGGACGATGAGCCGGTGATATATCGTTATCTACGAAGCAAGATAGGCCTCATACACACTTGGAAGAACGGCAATATTCTCCGGTTGGCTGGGGTGGAGGTCACTCCATTGAAGCTAAAGCATCACGGAGTCGAGTGTTACGGCTTCAGGTTTCACGATCCATCAAATCCGGCTTTGGATTGGGGAATAGTGAGTGATACGACCTTGACCCCAGAGATAAACCCATTTTTCAAGGGATGCAGGACGATGGTGGTCAATGCAACTCTATTGGAGAAAGTGGACAAAATAGAGCACCTCTCGATCCCTGACGTTGCAACGCTTATCCATGACATAGCACCTGAGAGGCTTTTTATGACCCACCTTGGGACCAGAATTCTGGAGGGATCACCCGAGAGGATCGCTGCGTCCCTGTCGAAAAACAGCACTACCGTGACAGCCGCCTACGACGGAATGGTGATAAACCTGAGAGGAGTGAAGTGATTTGACCGTGGACAGGACAGAGGCTTTGGATATTCACAAGAAAGCACAGGGGAAGATAAAGCTATCCCCAAGCATATCCATAAGGACGAAAAGAGACATCTCTCTAGCGTACCTCCAGGGGGGAGCTATAGCGGCAGGGGAGATATTCAAGGAAAGAGACCTAGCTTACGAATATACAGGAAAGGACAATCGCCTAGCTATAGTCTCCAACGGGACCTCCGTCTTAGGTCTTGGCAACTACGGGCCAGAGGCCGCTCTCCCGATGATAGAGGGCAAATGCCTTCTGTACAAGAAGTTCGGAGATATAGACGCCATACCTCTGTGCATCAACGGATCCGAACAGGAGAGGATAATGGACTTTTGTCGCATGTTAGCTCCTACCTTTGGCGCCATAAACGTGGAGGACATCAAGAGCCCCATGGACTTCAATATCGTGAAGACCCTCAGAAAAGAACTGGATATACCCATATTCGCCGACGATATGCACTGCTCCTCCGTGGTCATAATGGGATCCCTCATCAACGCACTAAAGGTTGTTGAGAAGGACATCTCCTCAGTGAAGATAGTCCTAGTAGGGGCTGGAACGTCAGCTATAGCGACGGCAGAGCTGATGTTGTACGCTGGTGCATCAAACATAATAATGCTGAACAGAAAAGGCATAGTGAGCTCCGACATGGAGGGGCTAAGTGGGGTCCAAAGGTTTATCCTCGATCAGCTGAATCCCGAGGGTATAAAGGGAGCCCTTAGAGAAGCGATAAAAGGAGCGGACGTCCTAATAAGCCTGACAGGCCAGGTAGGGGCATTCGGCGCAGATGACGTAAAGCTCATGGCACCAAGAGCTGTAGTGTTCCCCCTAGGTCGCCCTGAACCGGAGATGGATCCATTAGAGGCTAGAGAAGCAGGAGCTGAGGTGGTAGGGTGTGGGCTTGTCGAAGGGATAAACACCATGCCCAACCTCAAGGTTTTTCCAGGTATCACCAGGGGGATACTGGATGTCAGGGCAACCGGTCTCAACTTCAACGTCCTGATGGATGCAGCGAGAGAATACGCCAACAACGTCGATCCAAGAAGGCTCTCAGCTGACCACATCACACCTCACGTCTTTTCCGACGAACTGACGCCCAGGATAGCGGAGGCAGTTGCTCAGTCCTGTATATCGGAAGGACTAGCCAGGCTAAAACCCGAGCCACACGAGGTATTGGAGAGGACGTGGAACAGACTCTTCGGGGGCTACGCAGCAAGATACTAAAAAAAGCGGTCCTCGCTTGAGGACCGCTTTTTTACCACCAAAGCCTGGACCATATCAAAATCGTGCCCAAAACTGTGATGGCAACGCTGTGGATCTCGCTTTTCCATATGATCGATGGATCAAAGGGACCGGATAGAACCTTAGGTGGAACTCTTTTGGGGAAAAATGCCCCGACAGATCGACAGTAGGACGCGTAACTATCCCCGAATTTTTTAAGGAGAAATCCCTCCTCCCAAGGGACTATCAAAAAGCAATACAAAACCCAGAAGGTCAAGGCAAAAAGGGCAACACCCCAGAAACCGGACATTATACCCCATCCAAGCCCGATAAGACCGTTCGCCACGTAAAGGGGGTTCCTGGCGAGGGAATAAGGTCCCCAGGTGACAAGACGGTTCGCCTTGACCTTTTCGCCCCTATAGAGGACGATGCACCCTACCGCCCAGAAGCGGAGGACCTGGCCCAACAAAACGGGAAAAAGCCCCAGGATCACCCTGGAAGGAGAGGGGGAGCTTACCCACAGTATGGACAGGAAAAGGACGGTCCATACCCCACCTCTTAGACGGAAAGCCTGGCTCCGTAGCTCCTCAAGCATCAAGTGGATCATCTCCTTCCACACCGTCGCACTTATCGCTACTGCTTTGAATTATCATCTCGGCCGTTCCCCAGCCGATCATCCTGACGGCAACGAAAGCTCCCATGAATATGGCTAGGTATTCGGTGAAAAACCGCCACGCTATGGCCATAACCCCCGCCATATTCCATGGCACCAGAAGCCCAAATATAGCCGCTCCACCGCCCTCTGCGACACCGCTTGCCCCGGGAGTGGGAACGAAGTAGAGCATGAACATAAAAACTGCCTGAGCCAGTAGGGCCTTAACGTAGAACACCTCTAGCCCTACGGACCATATCAGACAAGGCAAGACCGAGAAGAGAAACAAGAGATGCCCAACAGACAGGACCGCTGCCATCAAAAACCACAGCAATCCCTCGGAGAAAAGCTGTTTTAGGTTTCTCGAGTATCCGTCGACCTCGTGGTTGATTCTTTTTATGGTACATAGTATCCTGCCTGTCCTGAGTATCTTAAATCTCTTCAGCCAAAGCACCAGCACGGAACCAAACTTTTTGACCAAATCAGGCCTGAATATGCTCATGGCGAAAGCCACCCAGGTGACAACGGAGAAGATCAACACGTATACGAATATCCCAGCGATAAAGGCGTGGCCATCCAGAAGATCGGGGTCCGTCAAGAAAGCCACAGGAGCCGCTACACTGAGGATGAAGGTGGTAAGCAACGTCCTTATTAGGGTTATGGCTATCCCCTTTCCTATGGGCACGCCAGAGCGATACAGAACGTAGACCTGAAAGGGACCTCCTCCGACCTGCATAGGTGTGACAGCACAGCCAAAATAATGTAACCACGTCAAAACTATTCCTTCTTTAAAGGATATTCGCTGGGACATAGCTCGAGAAAGAGAGCAGAATCTCATGGCGTCGCAACACCAAGCGGCAAAGACCAGAAACAGGGCTAAAATAAGGGGCCCCTTTCGAGCAGAGAGTATCGTCCGCCACGTCTCACCATCTACGCTGAGAAGAAGCACCGTTCCACTTACGCAAAAGGATAAAAAAACAAAAATGGCCAGTCCTTTTCGGAGGGTCACCTTAAAATTCGTCTCCCTTCTCTAGACCAGCTATATCAGGTCTTAAAAAACGGCCCTTGAGCGATTCCAGAATAGGACGGATAGCGGTAACATCCTCCAGATCACCCTCCATAACGCTTGCCATGGACGTAAGGTCCATATCCTCGACTAAAGGATCAAGCTCGCGGAGCGCCTCGCAGATCCAACCGATATGGGTCAGCCATCCATCCATATCAAACGACCGATCACCAATCAGGGATAGAGCTGTGGCAGCGGAGGATCCCACCTCCAACATTACCTCCTCCGCTATATCCGATTCGGAACAGGAGATGAAGTCAGCTTCGACCTCGTCGATAATCGATAAAAAACCATCCTCGCCCATAGCCTCACCATGGCAGACTATCTCCTTAAGCACCTGTCCTCTTGACGCAAGCTCCTCAGCGACAACCTCAAGTATTTCCTCTTTGGATAGGCTTTCCCCGTGTCTGACATAAAAAGGGATTCCATCTATAAAAAGATCCATAGGCCACCTCTCATTTCTCTTTTCGAAGGGGGTGGACTGCATTCCCCTATCGGAGTATTGTAGCATGTGAAGGGGCATCCCGTTATGCTTAACAAAAAGACCGAAAAAGCCGATAAGGAAGCAGAGGCTTTGAAATGACAACAGGAGGTGCTAATTATGCCAATCAGTATGCCGACAACACAGATGACCGGTCTCGCCTCCGGTTTAGACTGGGGCAATATCGTTGATGAACAGATGAAGAAAGCTAGAAAGATACAGGAACCCTGGTATGACAGGATTCAGCTGCTAAGCGACAAGATATATCTTTACCAGGAATTCTCCGCATCGGCAAAGGAGACAAAAACATCCCTCGACCCGTTGAAACTGGAGTCCACCTTCACCGCCAAGACCACTGAGATGACCGTCCTCAGTGGGGGTACATCGTCCGACTCCATCCTAAAAGTCGACGTTGAGCCATCCGCCCAGATCGCCGAATGGAAAGTAAAGGTAAACGAGCTTGCTGTAGCTGAGAAAAGGGTATCGGACAGGCAGGAGAGCTCCAGCGCAGCACTTGGAATCTCCGGTTCGATCTTTTTAAGGTCAGGAGCCTTCGCATCGGAGATAAAGTACGACACCACAGATTCCCTCAGGACCATAGCTCAAAAAATACGTTCCGCCGATATGGGCCTGGACGCCTATCTCGTGGACAACCGCCTGGTGGTGGAGAGCAAAAATACCGGGCTTGGAACCACTTCTTTCACGGAGAATGTGACCAGGGGGACCGGAAACTTTGACGCTCTGGCTGGAAACGCCATAGACCCCGCTTCAATAGGGGACATAACATCAGGGGGCATCACCTACGTAAAAGGCGTCGACTTCAACGTGGTCGACGACACAGCAACCGGTGGACACCAGATAGAGTGGCTGACGGCGAGTCGACCAGGGGAAGGATCAAAATACAACGTAACCTACTCCTACGACGCAAATACCTTCGGCATGTACGAGATAAGGGACTCCCTGGACAAAGCGATGACGAGGGGCACAGGGGACGACTACGATCAGTTCGACGTAAGTAACCTCGACCAGGATACTGTCTCCATATCGGGATACACCAAAGGAGTGGACTACGAGATAGTCGAGGACCCGGACGATAGCTCTAAACTGGCTATCCACTGGATCGGCTCAAAACCCAGCGATGGAGACCCCTACACCGTGGAGTACTCTACCACCGCAAGCTCCCTCCTCTCCTCTTTGGGGATCCTGACAGAGGACGCAACTCACCACACGGAGGCAAAGGACGCTTCTCTGACCCTGAACGGAATAGACGTCACCAGATCCTCCAACGAGATAGACGACCTCATCGGTGGCGCAACCCTTAACCTAAAGGGTGTGGGAGAGGTCAACCTGGAGATCAACCTGGACGCAGAAAAGGCCGTAAAATCCATAGAGAGCTTCGTGACAAGCTATAACGACTTTATGGAGTACATAAACATCCGATCCAGCGAAAAGACGTACAACTACTCGGATACCCCCAACTCGGACGTCAAAGCCGAGCCGACAGACGATATAAGCAGGAGGAAGGGCCTGTTGGCTGGCGACTCGCTTCTATGGCAGACGAAATCGTCCCTAAGGCAGATAGTCTCATTTTCCTATGGCGACAAGGACGACGCCTTTAATATGTTGTCCGAGATAGGGATAACGACCGAAAGCACGGATTTTGGCAAGAGCGGCAAACTGGAGTTTGATAGCTCTAAATTTATGGAGGCGATGAAGACCGACCCCTCCGGCGTCCAGAAGCTGATGAAGAGCGTTACTGAGAGGCTTGATACCCAGTTTGACAGCGTCGTAAGCACGTCCAACATCGAGGTCGGAGACACAGTAGCAAAAAAGGGAAGGGTTCCTAGCCAGATATCCACATGGGAAAACGAGGTCTCCCTCATCCAGAAAAGGATCAAGGACCACGAGACAAAGCTCACCACCCAACAGGCGAACATGTACAAGCAGTACGCCACTATGGAGCAGCAACTTGCCAAGCTCCAGGCCCAGGCGTCGTCGCTGTCGAGCATATTCTCTCAGATGTCAAAAACATCCAGCGCATCCTGAAAAACAACCGATGGACGTGAGCCAGAGGGCACCAGGTCCTCAGGCTCACGTCCATCACTATTTTACCTCGTCCCTCGCTATACCCATCCTCCAGGCCAATATGGCAGCCTGGGTTCTGTCCCTCAAGTCCAACTTTTTGAGGATGTGGCTCACGTGGTTTTTGACTGTCTTCTCCGAGAGGATCATCTTCTCCGATATCTCCAGGTTGCTCAGGCCCTGCGCCAGCCAAAAAAGGACCTCCTTCTCCCTATCGGTGAGGTCTGACAACATAACCTCATCGTCCTTTTTCCTGTGAAGAGCTCCGAGGAGAAGCCCGGCCACCTTTGGATCGACATAACACTGCCCCCTGGACACAGACCTCACCGCGGACAAAAGCTCCAGCCTGCCCGATGACTTTATCACAAAACCGTCGACGCCTGCGGAGGAAAGCTCCGATAACCTTCCCTCGTCCTGATAGGCGGTGATAGCGATATACTTTATCCCTGTAGTGGTCCTGTTAAGTTCCTGAACTAGCTGAATTCCATCCATACCTGGCATGCCCACGTCAAAGAGGACGACGTCGGGCACGACTTTTCTCACCAGATCAGCTCCCTCTATGCCGTCGGAAGCCTCCCCCTCAACGATAATATCCGGTTCCATCTCCAGGAGCTTTCTCACACCATCTCGAAAAAGCTTGTGATCGTCGACCAACACCAGCCTAATTTTCCTCAAACGAATCCCTCCTGCCTGAAAATCCAGACGTATGGTATCATAAACCGCCCAATCGATGGGAATACTTCTACATGGAGGCCTCGACTTGACGACTTTAAACTTAAGCAAAAAAATCAGAGGCAAAATAGGCAAAGCCATATTTGACTATGACATGATACGGGAAGACGACCATATAGTAGTGGGGCTTTCCGGCGGCAAAGACAGCGTTTTTCTGTTGGTCGCGCTGGACGAGATCAGGAGATGGAGCCCTATTCGCTTCACTCTTTCTGCCTGTAGTGTCGACATAACAGGGGGAAAATGGGACACCTCCTCGATGGAAAAACTCTGCGACGACAGAGATATAGCCTACAGGGTTATCGCTCATCCGGTGGAGGAGATAATACGGATAAGGGACGAGCGATCCCCCTGTAGCTTCTGTGCGAACATGAGAAGGGGCATACTCAACAGCTCTGTGAGGGAACTGGGAGGGAATTCCCTGGCACTGGGGCATAACCTCGACGACGGGGTCGAGACGGCCATGATGAACCTTTTCAGGACAGGACGATTCCGATCCTTTCAGCCCACTGCCTGGCAGAGCAACAGCCAGGTGAGGTTGATCCGCCCCATGGTCTACCTTCCGGAAAAAGCCATACTGGACGAGGTCCAAAGACTCGAGCTGCCCCTGCTCAGATACACCTGCCCTTTCTCCCTTGACACGGAGAGGAGCAGGGCAAAGGACCTCGTGCAGGATCTGCTAAAGGGCTTTCCCGACGCAAAACAGCACGTACTTCACGCGCTGAGGTCCATAGACTCAAACGATCGATGGGGATCGGAGCAACCAGATTAAAAGGAGATATCTATCGTCCTATGCCTGTCCTCCACCTCCTGGACCAGCGAGACATAGGGGGAATCCTCGTCCCGACCGGCCAGGCCGTTGGCGTATTTTTTACCCAGCTCCACCCCTGGTTGGTCGAAGGGCTGTATGTTCATGAGCCTACCGGTGAGAGCCGTCACGTATTGAAAAAAGAATATAAGCTCTCCCAGAGACCGACAGTCCAACCTCTCCATGGAGATAGAGAAGACCGGTCGCCCCTCTCCTGCGAGGACCGCAATTACCGCCCTTCTCTCGTGTCCCAAGATCTCCTCCTGAGAAAGCCCGTCGATATAGGAAAGCGCCTCCAGGGAACGCTCCTCCCCTATGCTTAGACGGTATCCATCGTGAGGGTCGACCCCCAGAACTATGTAGCACTTGTCGTCGGGCCCCTGGGAATATAACTGAAGCTGAGAGTGTTGGTCTATGGCACCCAGGGCCCTTTGAGGGGTGAACCCCATGCCCTCCTTGCCAAGGCTTTCCGCCCAAAGCTGACAGAACCACTCGGACAGTCTCTCCATCCTGTCACCGTAAGGCATGAAAACGGTGTTGGTACGTTTGAACTCGATCTGGCGAAACATATTCCAGGCCATCATCCAGGCAGGGCTGACCTTTTCCGAGTCTAGCGAACATATTCTATCCCTCATGGATCTAGCTCCATCCAAAAGGGCCTCCACAGGAACGCCCAAAGCAGCGGCGGACAGCAACCCTACAGAGGACAGGACGGAAAACCTTCCGCCGACGTCTCCGGGAAGGCTGAGACTCCTACAGCCCGTGTCCCTTACAAACTGTCTGAGCAACCCCTGGTCCGAATCGGTGATAACTATGACCCTGGACGATGCCTCCGAGCCGAGCACTTCCTTGAGTTTTTCCCAGAAAAAAGAGAAATTGGACATGGTCTCAAGGGTCAATCCCGATTTACTGACAACGATAAAACCGGTGCTTGACGGGTCGATAAGATCCCATATCGCCTGGTTTTCCTCTCCGTCCAGGTTATCGGACATGTAGAATTTAGGGCCACCTCTATCCTGCCTCTCGTTGAAGTACGGCGGCAAAAGGGCCTGATGGAGCATAAGATTCCCCAACGAAGACCCACCTATACCGACCTGTACCACCGAGTCGAATCTCCTAAGCCAATCGGCAACGGCGACAACGTCCGACACATCTCCATCCGGTAGCCTCATCCATCCAAAACCGGATATTCTCTCCCTGGCTCCTTCCTCGATCCACTCGGAGGCGGATCTAAGGGCCTTTTCGTCCGAATTCGAAAGGTGAGCCACGTTAAAACAGGTCATCCTAAGCACAGAAAAAACCTCCTCTCTCCATCCCGTAAAGACGGTGAAAAACATACGCCTTACGCTATAACTATACTTCACAAGTGGCCTGTAATCCACCTCCGTTGAATCAAAAGCCCACCTAAAAGATCTATATCTCAAAACTGACAATATTTGCCCTCGGAAGACAAAAAAAAGTTACTTATCGCATAGCAATTCATTCCCGATAGAGTATAATGAGGTCATTTGCACCATCTGTGATCGCATTGCTTAGGAGGAGGAATTATATGTCATCCACAACCGCAGTCGGTTCCGCCGGATTGGCACAGAGGCTTGACCCAATAGTCGACAACTACAGGGGCAAGAAGGGGATCACCATACCTCTGCTGGCGGACGTACAGAAGGAGTTCGGCTATGTCGCACAGGAAGCGGTGGAATATGTCTCAAAAAGACTGGATATATCTGCCTCGGAGATGTTCGGAGTAGCCACCTTCTACGCCATGTTCCGGCTACAGCCTGAGGGGAAATACGTGATACGCATATGCAGGGGAACTGCCTGTCACGTTCAGGGATCAGCCGGGGTGGCAGAGGAGATCTCCAGACATCTGGGGATAAAGGAGGGCGAGACCACCGAGGACGGTATGTTCACAATACAGCACGTGGCCTGCCTGGGCTGCTGTAGCCTCGCCCCGGTCATCATGGTCGGAGAGGACGTTCACGGCCTTCTTACTCCGCCAAAATCGGTAGAGGTCATAGACCAATACAGGTCTAAGGGCTAAGGGGGATCTGCCATGTCTAAGACAATCGTAAAAATAGGCATGGGCAGCTGCGGTATAGCTGCCGGTGCAAAACCAGTAGAGGCTAAATTGAGGGCCCTCCTAGAGGGCAGAGACGACGTGGAGCTCAAGAAGGTCGGCTGTATCGGCCTCTGTTTCCAGGAGCCCCTCGTGGAGGTGGAGAGAGACGGAGATTCCACCCTCTACGGACACGTGACCGAATCCTTCGTCGAGGATATAGTCAGGGAACACGTCTTTGAGGGCAAAAAGCTCTCCAAAAACGTCGTCCTTGCCCAGGACGGATCGGGAGAGGAAAACCCCAGGATGGACAAGCAGGTTCGTATCGTCCTCAGAAACTGCGGGCTTATAGACCCTGAAAACATCGACGAGTACATAGCCAACGAGGGATACGACGCGTTGAAGAAGGTCGTATCATCCATGACTCCAGAGGGGGTCTACACCGAGGTACTGGAGAGCGGTCTCAGAGGGAGAGGCGGAGCTGGCTTTCCAACAGGGCTCAAGTGGAAGTTCGCGAACCTTGCCAAAGGCGACGATAAGTACGTCGTCTGCAACGCCGACGAGGGAGATCCGGGCGCCTTCATGGACAGATCGGTCCTTGAGGGAGACCCCCACTCCATCATAGAGGGAATGGCCATCTGCGGCTTCGCCATAGGAGCGAGCCACGGCATAATCTACTGTAGGGCCGAGTACCCCCTCGCGATAAAGAACCTTAACACCGCCATCAAGCAGGCCAAGGACAGGGGCTTTTTGGGCGAGAACGTGCTAGGCAGTGGATTCTCCTTCGACCTCAAGATCAAAGAGGGAGCGGGAGCCTTCGTGTGCGGCGAGGAGACAGCCCTCATAGCCTCCATCGAGGGAAAAAGAGGCATGCCAAGACCTAGACCTCCTTTCCCAGCTCAGAGCGGCGTGTTCGGTAAGCCCACCAATATAAACAACGTCGAGACCTTCGCCAACGTAGCATGGATAATCCGCAACGGAGCCAAGGAGTTCTCCAAGTACGGAATAGGCAAGAGCAGGGGCACAAAGGTCTTCGCCCTTGCCGGAAAGATCGCCAAGGGAGGTCTCGTCGAGGTCCCCATGGGGATGCCCATAAGGGAGGTCATCTTCGACATAGGCGGAGGTATCCCCGACGGCAAGAAGTACAAGGCAGTCCAGATGGGGGGACCTTCCGGAGGCTGTATCCCCGAATCGCTTCTCGACACCCCTGTGGACTACGAGTCCATAAACGCCACCGGAGCCATCATGGGCTCAGGCGGGATGGTCGTAATGGACGAGGCCACATGCATGATAGACGTGGCGAGGTTCTTCCTGTCCTTCGTCCAGAACGAGTCCTGCGGTAAGTGCCCCTTCTGCCGCATAGGGACCAAGAGAATGCTTGAGATACTGGACCGCATAACCAAGGGAGAGGGCAAGGAGAGCGACATAGACCTCCTTCAAGAGCTGTGCCTTCAGATCAGGGACGGATCTCTCTGTGGGCTTGGACAGACAGCCCCCAACCCGGTCCTTACGACCATAAAGTACTTCAAGGACGAGTACATGGCCCACATAGTGGACCACAAGTGTCCGGCCAAGGTGTGTCCGGCTCTGATCCACTACGTCATAGACCCTAAAAAGTGCATCGGATGCACAAAGTGCGCCAGAAGCTGTCCGGTCAAAGCTATATCCGGCGAGGTCAAGAAACCTCACGTCATAGACGATGCCGTCTGCATCCGCTGTGGCAAATGTAAGGTGAGCTGCCCTGTGGCCGCCATCTCTGTGGAGTAGGAGGCTTTTAACCATGGAAAGAACCGTTAGAGTGTTGCTTAACGGCAAGGAGGTCCACGGTTACCCGGGGCAGAAAATCCTTGACCTTTGCGCCGAGTGTGGGGTTGAGATACCCACTCTCTGTTATAACGAGCACCTGTCCATACACGGGGGATGTTCACTCTGTTTGGTGGAGGTAGAGGGAGCCAAGGCCCTTGTCAGGGCCTGCGCATCCACTATAGCTCCCGACATGGTGATAAGGACCGACACAAAACGGGCCAACGACGCAAGGAGGCTAGCTCTGGAGTTGCTCCTTTCGGACCACGTCGGAGACTGTCGTCCTCCCTGTACCCTGGCTTGCCCCGCTCAGGCCAACGTTCAGGGCTACATAAACACCGCAGCCCAGGGTAAGTTCTCCGAGGCCCTGGACATACTTCACAAAAACATAGTCCTCCCCAGTTCAATAGGACGGGTATGTCCCGCTCCCTGCCAGGAGAAGTGCCGCAGGACGTTCGTGGACGAGGAGCCGGTCTCCATCAGAAACATAAAGAGATTCATAGGAGACCAAGCTATCGCTCAGGAGAGCCTAGGACACGTGCCGTCCATAGAGGAAAACGGCAAGACCGTGGCCATAGTCGGAGGCGGCCCCGCCGGAATGAGCGCGGCCTACTACCTCAGGCTGAAGGGCTACGACGTCACGGTAATAGAGAAAGAGACAGCCCTCGGCGGCATGATGAGATACGGCATCCCAGACTACCGCCTCCCTCAGGAGGTCATCCAGAAGGAGTGTGACTGGCTGGTCTCCCACGGGATAAAGCTTCGCATGAACACCTGCCTCGGCAAGGACGTAACCCTTGACCAGCTCAGGGACGACTACGACGCTGTCCTTCTGGCCATGGGATGCTGGAAGTCGTCGTCCATGAGGACACCAGGGGAGGAACTTCCTGGAGTGCTTGGTGGCATCGACTTCCTCTACACAGTCAACCTCCACGAGCCGATCAAGATCGGCGACAAAGTCGCGGTGGTCGGAGGTGGGAACACCGCCATGGACGCCTGCCGCTGCGCCAAGAGGCTGGGCGCTGAGAAGGTCTATATAGTCTACCGCCGCACTGAGGCGGAGATGCCGGCCGAGGAGATAGAGATAAAAGAGGCAAAGGAAGAGGGAGTCGAGTTCCTGTTCCTGGCAGCCCCCACCGCAATAGAGGGCAACGGCAAGGTCGAGAGGCTGGTATGCGAGAAGATGGAGCTTGGTGAGGCCGACGCCTCCGGCCGTCGCCGTCCTGTGCCTACCGGCGAGACCTTCGCCCTTGAGGTGGACAACGTCATAGCGGCCATAGGGCAGGGAATCGACTTTAAGGGCCTGCCCAAGTCGATCCACGATAACCGCTCCATGGCTGTCAACGAACATTACGAGACCCCGCTTCCTGGAGTCTTCGTGTGCGGAGACCAACAGACCGGACCTAAGATCGCCGTAGAGGCCCTTGGGACGGGACACTGGGCGGCTGAGAGCATCCACTCCTACCTGACAACCGGCAAGGCAAAGAAGCCCTTCGTCTACGACGTGGTAAGGAACGATCTCGGCCCCGACGACTTCGCCGACAGGGAAAAACAGCCCAGGGAACACACGGCTCACGTGGATCCGGCCTTAAGGCTCAGCAAACCCTTCGACGAGTACGACACAGGTCTCACCGAGGAGCAGGTGCTGAGAGACGCCTCCCGTTGCATGGAGTGCGGCTGTGCCGACGTGTTCGAGTGCAAGCTTCGTCGCTACGCCATAGACTACGAGGTGAACCCAGATCGCATAGCGGGAGAGCACGCAAAGGGCATAGAGGAAGCTAACCAGTACTATGTGAGGAATATGGACAAGTGCATCCTCTGCGGACAGTGCGTCAGGACCTGCGACGAGATCGCCGGTTTCCACGCCATAGACTTCGCGAAAAGAGGCTTCGCTGCCACTATATCCCCCGAGTACTTCAAGGGCATAGACGCGTCGGACTGCACCTTCTGTGGCCTCTGCGTCCAAAACTGTCCCGTCGGAGCCCTGATGGAGAAGAGGGCCGAGCGTTGGCCTCATCAGGAGAAACCTACTCTGTTGAACACCACCTGCTCCAAATGTCCTGTGGGATGTGAGATAGACCTCAACCTGGACACATCCTGCGAGAGAATCGTCAGAGTGACCAGCGATTTCAACAAAATCGACAGCCCCTCGTTCGGCATGACCTGCGTCAAGGGACGCTATCAGTTCGGTGACGTAGCTGAGAACAGGCTTATGTCCCCCATGGCTAAGGGAGCGGAGATCGGCTGGGCTGACGCCACGGAGAAGGCCTCAGCCATGATAAAGAACGCCTCAAAGGTGGCCTTCGCCCTCGGGGCGGACCTGACCAACGAGGAGATGAGCTCCGTATCGGACTTCATCGCCAAAACCGGAGTTAAGGCTGACGTGGCGGTCGAAGGTGTGGCCTGTTTTGCTCACCTTACCGAGGCGATGGAGAAAGCCTGGGGCAGAAGATCCGCCGGGATCGGCTACGACGCTTTAATAGATTCCGACTGCGTACTCCTCCTGGACGATAACCTCTCTGACGATCAGCCCGTTATGTCGTCCTGGATCAGGAGAGCCATGAGGAAAAACGGCGCGACCATGGTTTACGCCGGGGATCACAGCGATAAGTTCGACATGGGGGAGGCCATAGTGATCGGCTGCGACGTTGCGTCGGTCGCCGAGGCGATCCTCAACCCCATCAAGGGAGAGGAAAAGAGCTGCTGCTCTGAGGCAGGAAGGGCTGCAGCCGCCCTCTTAAAGGCCAAAAAACCGGCCATAATCGTCGGCAAAGGAGCGGCCCAGTCCACATCGGCAGATGCGGTCATAGCACTGGCGAACCACCTCAAGACCAAGGCCGTGTATCCTCTCTACACCGGAGCCAACGTGCAGGGCGCGATAGACGGAAACGTATCCACCATGTCCATAAAGGACCTGAGGGACAGTTCCAGCACCTACGACCTGATAGTCTCGGTCGGGAAGGTGGAGATGCTCTGCTCGTCCTTGACCATCGTGATCAGGTCAAACGATTTCGACGGCTCTGGCAAGGTGGATCTGGCCCTTCCTCAGCTCGCCTGGGCTGAGAAGAGAGGAACCGTGACCAACATGACCGGCAGGACCTTGAACGTCAAATCCGGCCCTGTAGCACCGGAAAACGCGAAGGACCTCTCTTGGATCCTGTCGGCTGTGGCCCGCAGGATGGAAGTGGAGATTCCGGCGGTAAGATAGGATAATGGAGAAGGACGAGGGCTTCCTCGTCCTTCTCTTACTTTTTAGGGGGGCTGATTTATGGCGAGGGATCTGAGATCAGACTGTCTGGAAATAGCCACTTACAGCATAGGCGAAAACATGCCACAAAAGGCCACCTTGGAGGCTTTGAGGAAACTGGATATTGGAGACAGGATCACATGTCTGGCGGTCGGAAAAGCCGCCTGGCACATGGCGAAAGCCGCCGACACCGCACTGGTAGACAGGATAGCTCGTGGGATCATAATAACGAAAACAGGACACTTCAAGGAGAATATCTCGGGCTTTTACGCCATGGAGACAGGACACCCAATCCCGGACGACAGGAGCCTTAAAGCTGGAGCCCTCGCTTTGAGCTTGGCCTCGTCTTTGGACGAGCAGGACCACCTCCTGGTGCTCCTGTCCGGCGGGGGGTCGTCGTTGATGGAATCCCTAATGCCAGGCATAGATCTGGAAGACCTCATATCGATCAATCGGGCCCTGTTGGAATCAGGAGCCCCGATAGAGGACATAAACGTCGTCAGAAAACGTCTGTCCATGGTCAAGGCCGGTAGACTGGCCCTAGCGGCGTCCCCTGCTAGGGTCACGACGCTGATACTCTCCGATGTCGTTGGCAACGATCTGGAGGCTGTGGCATCGGGCCCGACCATGCCGGACAGGGCCACAAGAGAGCAGGCCTACATGATCGCAGATAAGAATCGACTTTACCTGACCCGGGCGATGAAAGAAGCCATGGACGTGGAAACCCCAAAGGCACTTACACTTTCCAAGACTATCTCGGTCGGAGACGTGACGAAGCTTTGCTCCGCTGCACGCGAGAGGGCGATGTCTCTCGGATATGAGACGACTGTTCTGACCTCCAGCCTCAGGTGCGAGGCTAAAGAGGCTGGATCTTTTCTAGCCTCCATAGGGCAATATCACGCTGGTAAAGGACCAAAGGCCTTCATCTTGGGAGGTGAAACAGTCGTCCACGTCAGAGGAGGCGGCATCGGAGGCAGAAACCAGGAGCTAGCTCTGGCCGGGGCAATAGACATCAGAGGTATAGAGGGGATCGCCCTAGCGTCCATCGGGTCGGACGGGACCGATGGACCGACGGACAGCGCTGGGGGTATCGTTGATGGACAAAGCTTCTTCAGGATGGTCAAAGCCGGCGTAGATCCCAAAAAGGCCCTAGAAGGAAACAACAGCAACCACGCCCTTAGAGCATCGGGAGACCTGGTTGACACAGGGCCAACAGGGACAAACGTAAACGATCTCGTGGTGATGCTATGTAAATAGAGGGGTGATCGAGTCCTCTCGACCACCCCTCTTAGACGAAGCTACTCCTCCTCCAGGCTGGACTGTCTCCTGGCCATTACCTTTTTGGATATCTCCTCCGGGACCGGATCGTAGTGGGAGAACTCCATGGTAAAGTTTCCACGACCGGAGGTCATCGAACGAAGCTGTATGGCGTACTGGAACATCTCCGACATGGGAACCTGGGCTTTGACTATCTGAAGACGTCCCATGGAGTCTATGCCCATGATGCGCCCTCTCCTGGTGTTCATGTCACCCATGACGTCGCCGAGATAATCGTCCGCCACAGTAACCTCGACGTCCATTATCGGCTCAAGAAGCACCGGCGAGGCCTCGGATATGCCTTTTTTAAACGCTAGGTGAGCAGCGGTCTTGAAGGCCATCTCGGAGCTGTCCACATCGTGGTAGGATCCGAATACCAGGGTCGCCTTGAAGTCCACGGTACGGAACCCAGCGAGAACACCCTTGTTAAGTGCCTCCTTGAGCCCCTTTTCGACAGCCGGGATATACTGTTTGGGAACGGCTCCTCCAACTATCTTGTCCTCGAAGACGAAACCCTCTCCCGTCGGGAGCGGAGAGAACTCGATGTGGACATCCCCGTACTGACCGTGTCCACCGGTCTGTTTTTTGTGCTTGCCCTGGGCCTTAGAGACCTTCCTGATCGTCTCCCTGTAGGGGACCTCAGGTGTCCTGACGTCAAGGTCCACTCCGTAACGCTCCTTGACCCTTGAGAGGACTATGTCGAGGTGAAGGTTTCCCATCCCTGACAGTACATTGTCGCCGGTCTCCGGGTTCTTCTCAAACCGGAGGATGGGGTCCTCCTCCATCATTCTGTGCATGGAAGTAGAGAGCTTGTCCTCGTCGGCACGGCTTTTGGCGTCGACCGCCACGCTGTAGACCGGATGGGGGAACTTTATGGGCGGGAACACAGCGGTAGCGCCTTTTACGGAAAGAGTGTCGCCGACCCTGGTGCTCTGGAGCTTA
Source organism: uncultured Synergistaceae bacterium (assembly GCA_964395085.1). Classification (GTDB taxonomy): domain Bacteria; phylum Synergistota; class Synergistia; order Synergistales; family Dethiosulfovibrionaceae; genus Dethiosulfovibrio. The sequence continues at coordinate 4,320 of CAYNAN010000023.1, read as the reverse complement.
GGTATGGCCACTATCATCCCTGTAACCAGCTCCTTTGCATCCTTGCCGTCCTTGCCCTGCATGACCTTGAAGCCGCTTATCCGTTCCTCTTCCTGGCGATTGACGTTGTATATGTTCTGGTCGGAGGTCAAGGTTCCAGAGTTCACCCTTATGAAGCTCAACTTGCCCACGTAGGGATCGACCATGACCTTGAAACAAATCGACGAAAACGATGCCGAAGGATCTGGGGAGACCAATACGGACTTGTCCCCGTCCACAGCTGGCCTAGGCCTGCTCTCCAGAGGGGAGGGAAGCTCGTTGCTTATGACGTCCAGAAGCTGAACCACACCGACATTCGCCGTAGCGGAACCAGGAAGTATTGGGAAAATCTTCCGAGCTAGAATGGCCTTTCTGAGATGGGGCCACATCTCCTCGAGAGGGATCTCCTCTCCGTCAAGATAACGCATCATCATCTCGTCGTCCTCTTCGACGATGCTCTCAACCAGCTGACCTCTCTTGACGTTCATGGCGTCCTTCATGTCCGCCGGAACGGGCATCTCATCGAACTCTTTGGAGCCGTCGCCCTTGTAGATGTAGGCCTTCTCCCTGAGGACGTCGATCAGTCCCTTAAAGTTGGACTCGCTCCCTATGGGAAGATAGAAGCTCTGAGCCTTGTTGGACATCTGCTCCTTTATGTCCTCGACGGTGCGAGCGTAGTCGGCGTGATCCCTGTCCATCTTGTTGACGAAGAAAACCACCGGTACTCCGAAATCCTCGGCGAACTCCCAGGCCTTTCCGGTCTGGACCTCTACCCCGTCCACAGCGCTGACCACCATGACCGCGGAGTCGGCCACCCTCAAAGAGGAGCGCATCTCCCCTAAAAAGTCGGCGTAACCCGGAACGTCCATGATAAACACCGACTTGCCCTGATGCTCCAGGTTCGCCAGTGCGGTGCTGATGGATATTTGACGCTTTTGCTCTTCAGTTCCGAAGTCGGTCACGGTGTTTCCGTTTTCCACGGTTCCAAGCCTGCTGATTACACCGGCGTCAAATAGCATCGCCTCGGTCAGAGAGGTCTTACCTGCTCCCCCGTGGGCGACAATAGCGATCGATCGAATGTCCTCTGGCTTATACCCCATCTTCGTACCTCCTTGAGAGTGAGCGTTTATTCCGTTCTGTATGGTACTCCGCTTCCAAGATAGCCCTGACGAAAAAGAGGCCCCTCGATGAAGCTTTCACTACCTGACTATTGTACCAGAAAGGCAGTGCTAAATCATAGAGACAGTTCAGAATCGAGAAGCTCCGAGACCTCTTTCGGATCGGCCTGTCCTCTGGCCTCCCTCATTATCTGCCCCTGAAGGAACTTCTTCTTTTTGTCCTTCTTGTCCTGACCGGATTTTATTACCTCCACCACGTCCTGGTTTGCCCCTATGACCGATCG
>CAYNAN010000023.1:0-2800 GCA_964395085.1 uncultured Synergistaceae bacterium | reverse complement strand
GAGAACTCCATCTCGTACCTGGCCCTCTTTTCCCACGGTAACTCAGGCAACGATCTGGCTATACCGTCTATAAACTCCTGAGACAGCACAAGAGGGGGAAGGTCGGGCTCTGTGAAGTAGCGGTAGTCGTTGGACTCCTCCTTGCTCCTTGAGGAGCTGGTGACACCGGCGCTGTCGTCCCAGTTTCTCGTCTCCTGCTTTATCTTTCCGCCCTCGGAGAGAATGGCCCTCTGCCTGCCTATCTCGTACTCAAGGGCCCTCTCCAAGGCCCTCAGGGAGTTCATGTTCTTTATCTCCACCCTGTCGCCCCATCGTCCGTCGGAGACCTTTTGGGAGATGTTGGCATCCACTCTCATTGACCCCTTCTCCATGTCACCATCGGACACCCCGAGATACCTTACCATCTGACGGACCGTGGAGACGTAGTCCTTGGCCATTCTGGGGGATGTGATATCCGGGTCGGACACTATCTCCGCTAAAGGCACGCTGGAGCGGTTGTAGTCGACGAAGGACTGGGTCGACCCCACGATCCTGCCGTCGGATGCCCCGTGGACCAGCTTTCCTGCGTCCTCCTCCAGATGAAGCCTGGTTATGCCGACCCTGTGTGGTTCTCCATCGTCCCCCACCAAGGTGAGGGAACCCTTCTCGGCTATGGGAACGTAGAACTCTGAGATCTGGTAGGCCTTAGGAAGGTCGGGGTAAAAATAGTTCTTTCTGTCGAAACGGGTCACTTTGTTTATCCGACACCCTAACGCCAGTCCCGCCCTGGTTCCAAGCTCCACGGCCCTCTCGTTGAGTACGGGGAGTGTCCCGGGCTGTCCGGTACAGAGGGGACAGACGTTGGTGTTGGGGACAGCACCGATATAGTCGGTTGAGCAGCCACAGAAGAGCTTTGTCTTCGTGGCGAGCTGGACGTGGATCTCCAGCCCTATGACAGTGGTAAAGGTAAGGGACATCACACAACCTCCCGGGCAATCTTGGCCTTACCGAACCGGCGCTCCATGACCGCAGCGGTCCCGATAAGCTCTTCCTCTCCCCATCTGGGGCCTATGAACTGTACCCCCAGAGGAAGTCCCTCCTGCGAGAAACCTACGTTCATCGAGAGCCCCGGAAGTCCCGCCATGTTGACCGGAATGGTGAAGACGTCGGCCATGTACATAGCCATAGGGTCATCCACCAGCTCCCCTATCTTAAAAGCCGGGGTAGGGGAGGCAGGCAGAACTATGGAGTCCACCTTCTCGAAGGCCCTGGCAAACTCTTCCTTTATGGCCTTCCTGACCTTCTGGGCCTTCAGATAGTAGGCGTCGTAGAACCCAGCGCTGAGGACGTAGGTTCCTGTGAGGATACGGCGTTTTACCTCGTCGCCAAATCCCTCCCTACGGGTCTTGACGTAGAGATCCACCACCGAACTGGCACCCTCGGCGGAATGGCCGTATCTGACACCGTCGTAACGGGCTAAGTTGGAGCTCGCCTCGGCCGGGGCAAGTATGTAGTAGCAGGCCATGCCGTACTCTATGGCTGTCTTGAGGGATATGGGAACTATCTCCGCTCCCTCGTCCCTACAGGCTTTGACGGCGTCGTCCAGGGCCTTTTTCACCCTTGGATCGTAGTCGTAGCCCTCTATCTCCTCAATGATCCCTATCTTTTTGCCCTTTAGGTCGGTCCTGCCCAGGGCTGAGGAAAAATCACACCTCGCAACGTCCTGACTGGTCGAGTCCTTGTGGTCCGGAACACCTATGACCTCCATTATCCTAGCCAAGTCCTCAACTGTCCTGGCGAAGGGGCCTATCTGGTCCAAGGATGACGCAAAGGCCACAAGGCCGTAACGGCTGACCCTACCGTAGGTCGGCTTAAGGCCGTATATGCCACAGAAGGCCGCGGGCTGCCTGATGGAACCGCCCGTATCGCTTCCGAGGGAGAGAGGCACGTATCCAGCCGCCACAGCTGCGGCGCTTCCGCCGGAGCTGCCACCTGGGACCCTATCCAGATCCCATGGATTGGCGGTCACGCCGAAGGCCGAGTTCTCCGTGGATCCCCCCATGGCGAATTCATCCAGATTGGCCTTCCCTAAAACGATCGCACCTGCGTCGTTGAGGAGCTCGACTACAGTGGCATCGTAAGGGGGCCTCCATCCCACGAGGATCTTGCTTGCGCAGGTGGTCTCCTGGCCTGAGGTACACATGTTGTCCTTGAGGATTATGGGAACCCCTCCGAGAGGGCCTATGTCCTCTCCGGAAGCCAGCCTTCCGTCGAGTTCTTTGGCCCTGGCGATAGCCTGATCCCTCCAGAGGGATAGCATAGCGTGTACATCCGGCTCCACCTCGTCTATCCTGCCGAGACAGGACTCCACGACCTCCAGACAGGAACACCTTCCCTCCTTTACATCCTTTGCGATCTCGCAGGCTGAAAGACGGTAAAGCATCAGCTGTCCCCTCCTATTCTGGGAACCCTTATGAAGTCGCCCTCTCTTGATGGGGACTGATTCAAAATAGACTCCCGATCCGACCATGACACGACCTCGTCTTTTCTAAGTTTAAGGGGTTGAGAGTCCTCCAGCGTAAAGGGGTCCACGTTGGACAGATCCAGCTCGTCCAGTTTCCCAAAATAATCCAGTATGGAGTTGAAGTGTTCCGTAAGGGGACCCACCTCATCCTCGCCGACCTCAAGCCGGGCGAGAACTCCCACTTTTTTGAGATCTTCAGAGGTTATTTTCACGTCTACTCCTCCTTCTTATTTATATTCGGCGATCTCTAAAAACGCTGATCCTCGGAGAGATCGCTCCGACGAAGCCCATTTGAGC
>CAYNAN010000022.1:0-29016 GCA_964395085.1 uncultured Synergistaceae bacterium | reverse complement strand
AGATTTTCTCCCTCTTTATCCCTGCCGTACAGCCAAAAGTCGCATCTACAGGGGGTGGCTGCCTCAGTTGCCTCCCTGATCCTGAACCTCACGGACCAGCTATCTCCATCCTCTGATAGGGATCCCTTGATTGGCTTTGCCCAGAGGGTTGGAGGCTGCATCCCCTGGCCGAACATCAAGGAGCTCTCAACGGGTGTGTTATCGTGTTGGAATCTAATCGTTATCTCTCCGTATCTGTCGCCTTTTTCCAGCGATGTGACGTCCGTTTCTAACTCTGTCTTGGGCAATATGCCGAAGAGATATCTCGCCATGGACGTCGCCTGTTCGGATCGGTCGGAGGTCTGCCCAGTCAGAAGCAGCCTGCCCTTTTCCTGGTCCTCGTCCAGGATGATACCGATTTTTTCCGCCAGCTGGTCGTCCTCCTCGATCCACGCCCTCTCGACCTGGTCGATATGGGCCCTCACCTTTCCAATCTCCCTGTCGTACTGCCCGTCCAGAAGGGACTGAAGGTCCTGAACAGCCCACCAGGCCAGCTCCGGGTCGTGATCCAGGTCGGACTGTTTCAGCGAAAAATGTCTCTCCAGTGCAAGACTGGGATCCTCCACGAACTGCTCTTTATGCATCCCCAAGACCCCGCCGTACCACGGTACGAACGGGGAGGTGCAGGGCCTTCCTGTGGCGGTCCATAGGGTGTTTAACTCCGGCCTGTCCCTGAATCTCACCACCAGTGACTCGAGGGTGGTCCCGGTACAGATCCTCCTGACCGAGGTGTGATGGGGGGAAAGGCTGTCCTCGTCCCTCACGTCGTCCTCTGTCCCGTGGTAATGTTCCCTGAGTATATCCATCACGTCAGAAACTCCCATGGGTCCCTTGGGCTTCGCCGAGAAAGGAAGAGGCCTTCCCTGCCAGGTCTCGCCGGTTATCCTGCTGAGCCCATGTTCGTGACGGAAGGTATTGCCAGGTCTGTTCCTGCTGTCTATATCCTGACAGGTGGCGGCAAAGTCGAACTCTTTCTCGTCCCCTACCAACCATCCCTTGGACCGGGCCAGCTCCACCAGGCCTGGTGAGATGACGAACCTAGGGTCTCCTACGATCACCCTGTCTATGGTGTAGTGGTTTGGCATGAACGCCACCTGATCGTCGTCGACCCTTCTGGCGCAATAGTGTTTGCCCATGATGACCTGGAGCATCCAGGCCTCGTCCTTGTCCGCTATGGTGTAGCATCTTCCGGTGTTGCCGTACCCGTATCTGTCCAGGAGACCGGTCGCGATAGTCACCCCATCCCTGGCGGAGATGGCCTTTGCTGCCAGAACTGTCCTCAGGGCGTAAACTATTCCCCCTCCGACCAGATCGGGCTCGTTGTCCAGCCTCGAGTGCCGGCAGCTGTCGCTGGCTATGAATACCCCTTTTTCGTTTAAATAACAGTCGGCCCCTGACTGTCCTGGAACGGTCCTCACCTGGGACCATATATAGCCCAAGGTGGGTCCCGATATTTTTACGGACGATGAACATGGCTCGAAGGCTCCGGTGAAACCGCCTTTGTCCGATGGCGGCACCAGATGCCTCGCTACCACCGCTCTGCCCGGATCGTCCTCGTTGTGTCCCACTATGACCTTGCCCGTCGCCGACGCGTCTTTCCCTACCACCACACAGGTGCAGGCAAAGGCCCTTTTGGATGACGTAAAAACTGCCGCCCCAACCAAAATCAGGGCGGCGATCGTCGAACCGATATCGATCACTGCTTCCCCTCCCTTAGAGCAGAAAAAGGGCCTCCCACGGAAGGAGGCCCTTGGGTCTTTTTCCTGCTAGTCTTTGTAGCTCTCGTGGGTGACCACGACAAAGTCCAGTGGCAGGTATTCCACGCCGTGAAGTTTTGCGCTGAAGGCGTGAAGGGTTTTTCTCGTGTAAAGAGGTATCCAGGGAAGCTCGGTGCTGAGGATCTCCTGGGCCCTCTTGTAGGCCGCTTTTCTCTCTTCTTGGTCTACGCTCCTGAAGCCTACCATTATGGCCTCGTCGACGCCCTGGTTCTTGTAGAAGGGGCGGTTAGGTCCAGCTGGTTGCCAGTAGTCGGAGTGAACTAGAGGGCGGTATACCCAGTCGGCGTCGCCGGTGGAAGGGCTCCATCCGAGCCACATAAGCTGGGAGGTGCTCTCCTCTAAACCTTTGCCGGTAGCGGAGAGGAACGCGCCCCAGTCCATGACCTTCATCTGACAGTCGAAACCGACGGCGTTTGCGAATGCCTGCACCGACTGAGGAACCTTTAGGGAAAGGGTGTCCCTTCCGTGGGTCCAGAACTCGACGGTGAGTTTCTTCCCGTCCTTCTCCCTGATGCCGTCCTTATCTGAGTCTACCCAGCCGGCCTCCTTGAGAATCGCTCTGGCTTTCTCCGGGTCGTAGGTGAATCCCTTGACCTCGCTGTATCCGTTAACCAGAGGGGCGACCATGGAGTCGACCGGCTCGGCGTAGCCCATTAGGATCTTGTCGCAGATGGCCTGACGGTCTATGGAGTAGGCCAGGGCCAGCCTCACTGCTGGGTCCTTGAGTATGTCGTTTTGGCAGTTTATGCCGATAAACTGAACCACGATGGAGGGCAGGATCTTCATATCGACCTTCTTGTTTTTGAGAAGCCTCTCAACGTCGGTCGGGGGTATCTGCTGGGCGATGTCAGCCTCTCCGGTCTCGATCATCATGGCCCTAGCGCTGTCCTCCGGTATGGTCCTGAAGACCAGTCTCTGGAGCTTGGGCTTGCCCTGCCAGTAGTCCTTAAAGGACTTCAGGGCTATGAAGTCGCCCTGCTCCCATTCGTCCAGCATGAATGGGCCAGTGCCGGAGGGTTTGTGCTTGATGGCCTCGTTTTTGGCCTCGTCCTGGACGTAGGATGGGTCCAGTATTAGTCCCGCTGTGTGGGCCAACACGTTTAAAAAAGCCCCGAAGGACTCCTTGAGGGTGAACTTGACCGTGTTCTCGTCTATCACCTCGACCTTGTCTATGACCGGCTGATACAGCGATGTCCTCTTGTACTTTCCGTTGAGGATCCTGTCGAAGTTGACCTTGACCGCCTCGGCGTTGAAGGGGGTTCCGCTGTGGAACTTGACTCCCTCTCTGAGCTTAAAGGTCCACTCAAGGCCGTCGTCGGTGTAGCTCCAGCTGGACGCCAACATAGGCACTATGTTGAGTTTATCGTCGAATGTGACCAGCCCCTCGTATATGGCCCTGTTGACCTCCTCTGATGGGGTGTCGGTTATGTCCTGCGGGTCGAGGGCCAGTGCCTCTCGGCTCTTGGCTATTATCAGTTCCTCGTTGTCCGCTAGGGCTGACCCTGCGATACAAAGGCAGAGCGCCGTCACGGCAAGCAACAAATACAGGCCTTTCCTTGCTATTCCAGTCATGATCTTCTCTTTCCTCCTTTTTTTGTGTGCTATTGGACTTTATGGCAGGCCACGAAATGGTCAGGTCTCACCTCCCTCCAGACCGGCTCCTCCGTCCTGCATGTGTCGTCCGCCATGGGACACCTGGTGTTGAATCTACATCCTCTGGGAGGGTTAACCGGGCTCGGTATATCGCCCTTTATCACCTTGTCCTCTATGTCCTCGCCGGTTATGTACGGTTTTGGAATGCTGTCCAGCAGGGCCCTGGTGTAGGGATGGAGTGGCGACGAGAAGAGTTCCTCCTTGGACGAGTACTCCATCATCTTTCCCAGGTATAGCACCGCTACCCTGTGGCTTATGTGTTTTATAACGCTCAGGTCGTGGGAGATAAAAAGGTACGTCAGCCCCCTTTCCCTCTGGAGTTCCTTAAAGAGGTTCAATATCTGAGCCTGGACCGATACGTCCAGTGCCGAGGTGGGTTCGTCCAGCACAATGAAGTCCGGGTCCGATATAAGGGCCCTTGCGACGGCTATCCTCTGCCTCTGGCCGCCGGAGAACTCGTGGGGATAGCGGGTCATGTGCTCCTCCTTGAGCCCCACCTCCTTCAGGCTTGTAAGCACCCTGTCGGATATCTCTGCCTCGTCTGTCACCCCATGCACCTTTAGTACCCTGCCGATTATGTCCCTAACTATCATCCTCGGGTTGAGGGACGCAAAGGGATTTTGGAAGACCATCTGGGCTTTTGAACGGAAGAGGTGAAGGGCCTTTTCGTCCATGTCGGTCACGGACTGTCCCTTGTAGATGACCTGGCCACATGTTGGGTCCAGAAGCCTCAATATCATGTTCCCCGCGGTGGATTTTCCGCTCCCCGACTCCCCGACGAGGCCCAGGGTCTGCCCCTCCGGTATGGAGAAGGAGATCCCGTCCACTGCCTTGACCTGTCCCACGATCTTGGGAAAAATTATCCCCTTGTCTATGGGAAAGTGCTTTACCAGGTTTGAAACCTCAACGATATGCATAGCAAGCCACCTCGTGTCCTTCTTTGACCTTTAACCTAGGGGGTCTGGCCGTTGCGCAGATAGGCTCGGCCACAGGGCATCTCTCCCGGAACTTGCACCCTTCGGGCAGGTTTATCAGGTCGGGCAGGGCTCCCCTTATCACGTCCAGTGACTCCTGGTCCCTGTCCAGCCTTGGAATTGCCCCGAGAAGCCCTTTAGTGTAGGGATGGGACGGATTTTCAAATATATCCTTTACCGCTCCGTACTCTATGATGCTTCCGGCGTACATCACGGCCACCTTCTGGGCCATGGTGGCGATGACTCCCAGGTCGTGGGATATCAGCATTATGGAGCTACCGAAGTCCCTCTGAAGCCCTTTTATCAGGGACAGTATCTGGGCCTGGATTGAGACATCCAGGGCAGTTGTCGGCTCGTCGGCGATGAGAAGCCTTGGGTTGCAGCTCAGGGCCATGGCTATCATAACCCTCTGTTTCATTCCGCCCGAAAACTGATGAGGATAGCGGTTAAGGGATTTTTCAGGGTCCGGTATGTTGACCTTTTCAAACATCTCAAGGGCCCTTTTTCTGGCCTCCCTGTCGGAGACATCCCCGTGTGCCTTTATGGCCTCCATAACCTGGAATCCGACTTTAAGGACCGGGTTGAGGCTGCTCATGGGGTCCTGAAATATCATCGCCATGTCCTTGCCTCTGATCGACCTCATGTCCTCGTCTCCCAGCTTCAGCAGGTCACGTCCCTCGAAAAGCACCTCTCCCCCCACTATCTTGCCCGGAGGCTGGGGTATCAATCCCATTATAGTTCTAGACGTAACCGACTTTCCACAGCCCGTCTCGCCGACTATGCCGAGGATTTCGCCCTGTTCGATCGAGAAGCTGACGTCCTCCAGGGCCTTGACTATTCCCTCCTCGGTGTAGAACCAGGTGGAGAGGTCCTTGACCTCCAGTATTTTTTTCGTCATGGTCGTCACTCCTTAAGTCTGGGGTTCAGGGCGTCCTGGAGGCCATCGCCGAAGAAGTTGAATCCCAGAACAACCAACATTATGGCCAATCCAGGGAAGAAGGCCACGAAAGGGGCCGTCCTCAGGTACATCCTTGCACCGCTGAGCATCGTTCCCCACTCCGGTGTGGGAGGCTGTACCCCCAGCCCCAAAAAGCCCAGCCCCGCTGCGGTCAGCAGAACAGTAGCCATTCTTAAGGTGGTCTGGACTATGATCGGGGAAAGGGCGTTAGGCAGGACGTATCTGGTTATTATCGAAAGGTCCGACTCGCCTATCGCCTTTGCCGCTGTGACGTACTCGTTTTTCTTGACCGAGATTACCGCCCCTCTGGTGACCCTGGCGAACTGAGGGACCGAGTATATACCTATGGCCACTATCAGATTCGTCAGATTTGGCCCGAGCATCGCCACTATTGCCAAGGCCAGGAGCATGCCTGGAAAGGCCAGCATCACGTCCATGAGCCTCATTATAATCTCGTCTACCAGGCCACCGAAATAGCCTCCCATGGCTCCTAGGGCGATACCTATCACAAGGGCTATGACCACCGAGTTGAACTGAATTATCAACGATACTCGAGCCCCGTGGATTATCCTGCTGAATATGTCCCTACCGAACTCGTCGCAGCCCATGAGGTGCTGTGCCGAAGGGGCAAGAAAGGTCTTGCCCAGGTCCTGGGCTATCGGGTCGTGAGGGGCCAGGTATGGTCCAAATATGGCCGTAAGGACGTACAGCCCCACTATAAAAAGGCCGATTATGGCGGTTTTGCTCCGACTTAGCCTGCGCCAAATTATGGATAAATGAGATATGTTCTTCTTCTTTGTGCTGATAGTCGTGTTAGTCATTGTATCTTATCCTCGGATCCAATAATGCGTAGAGAACGTCCACGACCAGGTTAGCCAGGACGAATATCAGGGCTATGATGAGAAGCGCGGTCTGCACCACCGGGTAGTCCCTGCCCATGATGGAATCCACTATCAATCTACCCACGCCGGGCCAGGAGAAGACCGACTCGGTCAGGACCGCTCCTGCCAGCATGTAGCCGAACTGGAGCCCTATAACCGTCACAGTCGGTATCAGCGCGTTCCTCAGGGCGTGGCGATAGACCACCAGCTTCTGTCTGAGTCCCTTCGCAACCGCGGTGGTTATGTAGTCCTGCTGGAGCACGTCCAGCATGCTGGAACGGGTCATACGGGCTATTATCCCAGCCGAGGCCGTCCCCAGTGCTATCGCCGGCATTATCATGTGTCTAAACCCTCCCATTCCGCCTGAGGGGAGCCACATCAGGTTGACCGAGAACAGAAGTATCATGAGAAGTCCCCACCAGAACACCGGCATGGAAACCCCCAGAAGGGCCACCACCGTGGCGACGTAGTCGATCCAGGAATACCTGTGGACGGCGGACATAATCCCTGCCATTATCCCCACTATCACCGATATAGCTATGGCAACGGAGGACAGTATCAGAGTGTTTTTCAGCCTCTTGCCGACTATCTCCATTACAGGGACCTCGTACTTCATGGATATGAGCTCTCCCGTCGCTATCCCCTTGATGAACCGGAAATACTGGGTCGTCAGGGGCTGATCCAGACCGAATTTCTCCCTTATCATCTGGATGTCCGCTTGGGTCGCTTCATCCCCCGCCAGAAGCTCCGCTGGATCTCCCGGCGACAGATGAAGGATGAGAAAGGCTATGATGGAGACCCCTATAAGGACCGGGATCGCCAGGATAAGCCTTCTAACGATGAATCTGCCCAAAACTCTTCCTCCTTCGTCAGGGCCTAGGCCCTTTTCTCTTGCCCTTAAAACCCGGCTCTATAACATGCCGAGGCTGAGCCTGTGTCTTACGGTGTTCAGTATGTGATCCTCCATCCTTTCTTTGGCGGTCCTTCCGTCTCTGGCCTCCAGCGCTGCGACTATGAGCTCGTGTTCCTCCGAGCTCTGATGTCTGCCTGCTTTCCTCCTGGCCACGTACTCGGCGCTTCCGACGTCCAGGATGTAGTAAGGGGAGTAGTAGAAGGTGTAGAGGGACGACCTCCTGTATAGCTGGGTGAAATGCCTCTCGAAATAGATGTTCTTGCTCATGGAGATTATCTTTCTGTGGAACCTGTCGTTCAGCTCGGCGAAGACGCCCTTTCTCTGGTTGCCGTAGAGCTCGACGAAATGGCTCTCCTGTTTGTTCAGCCCTCTTAGCTCGCGGATATCGCCGTCCTCTCCCAGCTCTGCCGCAAGCTCCGCGGCTCGACCCTCCAGGTTGGCCCTTGCGATGAAGACCTGGAGCAGGTCCTCCTTGTCCAGCGTGGGAATTCTGTATCCCTTCTGGCCTGGGATTTTCTCAAGCACTCCCTCCGCTATCAGCCTGCCAAGGGCCTGTCTGATAGGGGTCCGGCTTATGCCCATCATCTCAACCAGCTCGGGCTCGTAGAGCCGCTCTCCTGGTGCTAGACGATGGTCCACTATCAGGTCTATCACCGCCTTAAAGGCCTGCTCGTCGGCCTTTATCTCCATAGGTGTTCCCCTCCCTTTCCATGAGGTACGGATCAAATGGATTCAAAAACGGATACATTCTAATCATAAGTATTTGGTCGCGACGTGTCAAGAAAAAACGGAAGGATGTCGAAAGTTTCGACATCCTTCCGTCGTTCAAGCTAAAGGGAACCTCTAAAACCCTACTGATCCTCCGAGAGAGATCAGGGAACCAGCCCATCTTCTCATGGTATCCATTCCCTTGCCCTCTATCCTAACTGTCCTTCCGTCCAACCTAATGGTCCCAGGGACCTCGGCGCAGTCCGCTTGAGAGGTATAGTGGAACGTTAAGTCCAGACAAAAATCTCCGTTTCCGGTATCAGGAATGGGAGCAATACCCTGAGAGATCCGCCTGACCGCTTCAGATGCCCTTTCCCTTATCATGCCGAAGGTCGTCTCAGGCGGAAGGCACGAGGCGGCAGCGTGGCTTATGCCGGATTTTACCTCACAGGTCAGGAGAGGATCGCCCAGAAGCTCCCTAGCCTCTCTGGCAGTGGCGTCGTCGCCGGTTATAAGGGCTACAGGGATGCCAAAGTAGCCGCAGACCGCGGCGTTCAGCCCGATCTCGCCCGACTCCCTTCCGTTCAGAACGGCCCTGTAGACGGCCTTGCCAGAGATGGTGTGGTCCAGCACAGCGGCGGGTGTTCCGGCCATGGCGTGGTAGCAGAGGAAGAAGGCCCCGTCGCATCCCTTGACCCCTTCCATCATCCCGAGCTGTTTAGGCGTGCCCGATATTATCCTTAGTCTTCCCTCGCTCCCAGGCATATCCTCAGGGGATATGTTTATCATCCTGGCGTGGGAGTCGTTTATGAGAACCTCGTCGGCTCCACCGTCGAAAGCCCCCTCTATGGCAGCGAGCAGATCGTGGGTCTGCATGGCCTTTCCGAAGGAATACTCCTGATCGGTGCTTCTAGTCTGTTCCGCTCTTACTACCCCTGTGGCACCTTCCATGTCCACGCTTATATAGATCTTCATCCGAGTCACCCCACTGTAGTTTGTGTAAAGCGGCAATATGATACACCTAAAACTGGAACAATGGCTCCATATGGTCTATCATGAGAGGTATATTTGACGAGAGGAGGAGGAGTCGATGAAATCGAGGACACTGTTTTGCTTTTATTTAGTCTTAGTCCTGTCCTTTTGCCCTCCCATATTGGCGCAGGATAAGACCGCTCAGGAGGTCTCCTCGGACCAGGCTGTTTCACAGGATCCCGTAGCGGAGGATCTTTTCAACAAAAACGCCAACGAGAAGAGGGTCGATGTCATCAACCAGACCATAGAGAGGCTGGCGGCCGTCCCTGTTACCGAGTCCGCCGCTCGCTACGGCATCTCAGAGGTCGACGTGGAGGCCAGGATGACCGCCCTGTCATCGCTCCAGAACTTCTATCGCAGGCTGAACGTGGCCATAGAGAAGACCTCCGGGTTCGCCGAGGAGGAGAAAAAGAGGCGAGCGGAGAAGGAAAACTCCATGCTCAGCCTGGAGGCGAAGCCACCATTCAACCTGAGCTATTACGATAGCTTCCTTCAGGGGATGGAGGACCTGGACTCCACTCTGGCAAACCTCAGGGAGTCCATGGCTCGAGAGCAGAAGGCCATAATAAGCGCTCAGACCCAGCTGGAAGAGGCGGGAAAGGCGGTTCGGCTGGCCAAGAGCGAGGCCGAGGCGGCCAAGGGCACGGACAAGGAGCAGAACAAGGAATGGATGCTGAGGAGGTTCGAGATAAAGGAGGAGCTGTGGAAGGTTACTCTGGCCTACCTCAGGAGAAACCTGGAGAACATAAACCTACAGGTCTCGGTGGCGTCTCTCAGACTTGAGCAGGAGGAGGATCTCCGCCGATATATACACGACAACCTGGCCTACGACCAGAAGGACCTGGACGAAGGCCTTGCCCGTTATTCCTCCGGAGAGGAGGAGCTCAAGAAAAAGATAGCCTCCCTTGCTGGAGACGCGGAGAAGGCTGAGAAAGCCTACGCCGACTCCCACGCAAACCTGACTGTGGCCTCAGGGGAAAAGGCGGTCAAGTCGGCCCAGATGGCCTTTGCCGAGGCGGAGATAATGAGGGAGCTCATACATCTGACGTCCTCTCAGAGCCAGGAGATGGTCGGCATGCTAGGGGAGATGAAGGAGATATGGTCCTTCAGGTACTCCCTTCTGAAAGACGGGGGAATGAGCGCTGACGTCCTGCTGAAGGCTCGAGACGAGGTGGAGGACAGGGTCGGACGGTTTGAGAACGTGCTGCTGGCCCAGCAGAGGTACCAGTCCTCTCTTCACCGTAGGGCCCTGGCTTTGGACAAGGAGATAGAGGAGCAAAAGGGCAAGGAAGAGCTATCTTCGCTGAAGAAGAGGCGAAAGATGCTGGACCAGATCATGTCCCAGAACATGAACTACATCGCCACTGCCATGACGCTGGACTCGATGAACAAAAGGCTTCTGGAGGAGATAAAGGGACGGGTCAGCACGGTCAACGTCGCCGAGAAGGTTACCACCCTCTGGAGGACCAGGACCGCCGAGATACTGAACACCGAGCTTTGGCACTCAGGGGACTACGCTGTGAGGCTGAAGGAATTCGTGTTAGCCCTCTCCATCCTCTCTTTGGGACTCGTGGCCAGCAAAAGGTTGGCTCGTTTCATCAGAAAGTGGTTTTTGCTTCACTCTAAGAGGGTGGACGTGACTGGGATCTACGCCGTAGAGAGGTTGCTCTACTACGTCCTGATAGTGGCCAGCTTCCTCATCTCCCTGAAGATCGTCAACGTGCCCCTGACGGCCTTCGCCTTTCTTGGAGGTGCTGTCGCCATCGGTGTCGGCTTTGGAGCCCAGAACCTGTTCAACAACCTGATCAGTGGCTTTATACTCATGGTCCAACAGCCTTTCAAGATCAACGACGTCGTCGAGTTCGACGGCGTTACAGCGACTGTCATGGAGATAGATTCCCGCTCCACAAGGGTCAAGACCTTCGACAACTACGATGTCTTGGTCCCAAACAGCTACTTTCTCGACAACAAGATAACCAACTGGACCCTCTCCGACAAGATCATCAGGGGCAAGCTGGAGATCGGCGTCGCCTACGGAACCCCTGCCAAAAAAGTCGAGGAGATACTGCTTCGACTCGCCAAAGAACACGAGCTGGTGATACCTCATCCAGAGCCATTCGTCCTGTTCTCCAACTACGGGTCAAGCTCCATGGACTTCACTCTGTACTTCTGGGTGGACACCAGAAAGGGATTCCCCTCCAAGGTGAGCAGTGACGTGAGATACCGCATTCAAGAGATATTCGAGCGAGAGGGAATAGAGATCCCCTTCCCTCAGATGGATCTTTACATAAAAAAAACTGCTCTCTCCGAGGCGTATACCCAGTCGGAGCAGTAGTTCAACCTATTCATAAAGCTTGTCGATGTAGATATTTTTGTGTACAATGAAATTGTCTTGTCTCATAATGAGTTAGGTGATCTTGAAAGGTAGCTCGCTAAACATAGAACAGGGAGGTAATGACGTGGACTGTAAGGTTATGGACGGCAGGGCCGCCGCGAAAGAGGCCAAAGAGGAGATAAGGTCAAGGGTCGAGGCCATAAAGGCCAAGGGAGTTGAGCCAGCTCTCACGGTGGTGCTGGTTGGGGATGACCCAGCTTCGAAGGTCTACGCGGAGCAGAAGCGCAAAAACTGCGAATCGGTTGGCATCTCCTTCTCGTTCCACCAGCTTCCAGGATCTACGTCGGAGGAGGACCTCCTGGCCCTGGTGGATAATCTCAACTCGGATCCCTCGGTACACGGCATACTGGTTGAGATGCCCCTCCCTAAGCACATATCCAACGAGAGGGTCCAGGCGGCCATCGATCCCGACAAGGACGTTGACGGCTCTAACCCGGCCAACCTGGGGAGGCTGGTCTCGGGGCTGCCGTCGCTCAGGCCCTGCACCCCTCAGGGAGCCATGTACCTGATGGAAAAACACGATGTGGACCTGTCGGGCAAGCACGCCGTGGTTGTCGGAAGAAGCACCATAGTTGGCAAGCCAGTAGCTATGTTACTGCTTGAGAAGAACGCTACAGTAACCATCTGTCACAGTCGGACATCCAACCTCGCCGAGGTGATAAAATCCGCCGACGTGGTGGTCGCCGCGGTCGGGAGGGCCAAGATGATAACCGGCGACATGATAAAGCCCGGCGCTGTGGTGGTCGACGTCGGAATAAACAGCACCCCCGACGGAATAGTGGGAGACGTGGACTACGAGTCCGCCCTGAAGGTCGCGGGCTATCTGTCTCCCGTCCCAGGAGGAGTCGGGCCTCTGACCATCGCCATGTTGTTAGGGAACGTCGCTACATCCGCTGAAAGGACCCTGTATAAGTCGTGAGGGAGGGAGCGTCAAGGGTAGCCCTGGAGGTAAACTCGGTCCTCAGGGAATATCTGGCGGTGCAAAACCGCCTCTTCAGGTTCTCGTTCAAGAAGGCTTTGGGATTGGTTAAGCCAGACCCGTCAGGGGCCTCCGCCTCGGTGACTCCTCTGCTTGAAAGGCTTGAGGCGGTCAGGGAAGAGATCAAGGAGCTGTCCCCCGAATCGGACACAGCGGAGGGGCGATTCCTGATCGTCCTCAGAGGCTACGCCAAGGCCATGTCTTCCGCTATGGTCTCGTTCCAGGAACTGTGCTCCAAGCTGGAGGAGGGCCGTAAGGACCGCTCCTACCGTAAGAGAGGCTACCCTGAGGACATGAGACAGTTCCAGCTTAAAGAGGCCGAATACCTGGAGATCGGCCTGAAGCTCAACGACCTGAAAAATGCCCTGAATAGGGATTCAAAAAAATAGGTGTTGACAAAAAACACCTCGTGGTTTACTATGACCGCCAATTACTCGTCGGCACGAGATGCCGGGAAAGGAGCCCTACGATGAAAAACACTATAAACGCTTCTCTCGTCCTAGTCGTTATTATAGTCGTCGTTATCAGCTGCGGGGTCCTTCCTGGAGTTTTTGTCGGCGTATAGTCCGACGGCGACTGCGGGCCTGGATCCTTTCAGAGGATCCAGGCCCTTTTTTTTAGTCATCCGTTTTCGTAGGGTAACGTTTGAATCTTTTAGAGTGAAAAAGGAGGTCGTTTCGGTGTACAGGAGAATAGGAGTGTTGGCTCAGGACAGTCCAGGGACAATGGTGAGGATAGTTTCTTTGGCGGTCAGAAGGGGCTACGAGCTGATCAGCTTTTCCGCTGAGAGAGGCCGGGACGACGGGCTTTGCTGGTGTCGCCTGGAGGTAGTGGAGACAAAGGACAGGTGTGACAGGCTCATACTCCAGCTTAAGAGGCTGATGGAGACCGTTGACGTGGTTCTCTTCGAGAGTTCCATGGAGATAGACATAGAAAAAAGGAGTGCGTGATCGATATGGCTCAGGTTTACTACGACAAAGACGCAAAGCAGGAGGTTCTCAAGGGAAAGACGGTGGCGGTGCTGGGATACGGAAGTCAGGGACACGCCCACGCCCAGAATCTGAAGGACAGTGGGGTCTCGGTGGTGGTGGGGCTTCATCAGGGAAGCCGCTCCGCATCTGTGGCTAAGGAGGACGGTTTTGAGGTTCTCTCCGTCGCCGACGCTGTCGCAAAGTCCGACGTGGTCATGGTCCTCCTGCCCGACACAGCTCAGCCCTCGGTGTATAAAGACTCTATAGCCCCTAACCTGAGGGCCGGAATGGCTCTGGCTTTCGCTCACGGCTTCGCCGTTCACTATCACCAGATCGAGCCTCCAGCAGACGTGGACGTCTTCATGGTGGCTCCAAAGAGCCCAGGGCACATCGTCCGTCGTCTTTACACTCAGGGGAAAGGCACCCCAGGGCTTCTGGCGGTCCACAACGATGCCACCGGCTCCGCCAGAGAGGTCGGTATGGCCTACGCCTCCGCTATCGGATGTGGAAGGGCTGGCGTCATAGAGACCACCTTCCAGGAGGAGACCGAGACCGACCTCTTCGGCGAGCAGGCGGTCCTCTGCGGAGGGGTCACGGAGCTGATGAAGGCTGGGTTTGAGACCCTGGTTGAGGCGGGGTATCAGCCAGAGATAGCCTATTTCGAATGTCTCAACGAGATGAAGCTCATAGTGGACCTTATCTACGAGGGCGGTCTCTCCTGGATGAGGTATTCCATCAGCGACACCGCCGAGTACGGCGACATGGTGGCTGGCCCGAGGGTGATAGGCGCTGAGTCCAGAGCGGCGATGAAGGTCCTTCTCAAAGAGGTTCAGGACGGAACCTTCGCCAAGGACTGGATCCTGGAGAACCAGACCGGTCGTCCTAAGATGAAGGCTTGGAGAAAGAGGGAGGCCTCGCAGAAGCTGGAGGAGGTTGGAGCTGGCCTTAGGGACATGATGCCCTGGCTTGAGTCTAAAAAAGCCCCTAAACAATAGGTTTTTAGGGAGCGCAGAGAGGAGAGACTGTTATGGCGGATGGAATGACCGGGGCCGATATCATCGTGAAGGTTCTTGAGGGATCCGGGACGGATGTGGTTTTTGGCATACCTGGGGGAACGGTTATACCCCTTTACGACTCCCTATACGGATCGTCCCTAAGGCACGTCCTGGCAAGGCACGAACAGGGAGCCTGCTTCGAGGCTGCCGGATACGCCAGGGCCTCAGGCAAGGTCGGGGTCTGTCTGGCCACCTCCGGCCCTGGAGCCCTTAATACGCTGACGGCTTTGGCCGATTCCTACGCCGACTCGGTTCCTCTAGTGGTCATAACCGGCCAGGTCGGGGCCAACCTGAGGGGGACCGACGCCTTTCAGGAAGCGGACCTCTTCGGTAGCTCTCTTTCCATGGTCAAACACAGCTTTTACGTCGACTCTGTGGAGGAGTTGGAGGACATCCTGGAGTCGGCGTTCGAGATAGCCTCCTCCGGCAGGCCCGGACCGGTCCTGGTGGACGTTCCGGTAAGCGTCCAACGGCAGCCTCGTGGGGAAAAAACTAAGGTCCGATCGGTCTCGACCAAATCCTGGGATTTTACGTCCGACCAGAGGGAGATCCTGTCTCTTCTCCCTTGCGTGAAGAAGGCCCTCCGACCGGTTATACTCGCAGGCGGAGGGGTCATGTCCTCCGGAGCTTCTCAGGGACTGGCTATGTTCGCCAGGACCCACTCGATCCCCGTGGCGACCAGCCTGATGGGAAAGGGCAGTTTTCCCGAGGGGGATCCCCTCTCCTTAGGGATGGCCGGGATGCACGGGACGGAGAGGGCCAACAGGGCCCTCTCCGAGGCGGACCTCATCATATCCATGGGATGTCGCTTCAGCGATAGGACCACCGGCAAGGTGTCCAGCTTTGGCAGGGGAGCCACTGTGGCACAGATCGATATAGACAGGGCTGAAATAGGGAAAGTCGTTCCGGTGGATCTCGGTCTCGTGTGCGATCTCCGCGAGGCTATGGATATACTGAACCGGTCCGGTGAGGCTGCCCCCAGCCAAAGGGAGTATAAGGGGCAAGGCCAAAGTTCCCAGGTGGGTGATCGGTTTTCCCCTAGGGCCATAATGGAGCTTATCAGAGGCCGTCTCAGGCCCGACGACGCGATAACCACCGAGGTGGGGCAGCACCAGATGTGGGCGGCCCTTCACTGGCGGTCCGACCTCCCAAGGACTTTCATAACCTCAGGGGGACAGGGAACCATGGGGTTCGGCCTTCCAGCCGCTATAGGGGTATCCATGGCCCGACCGGGCAGGCCGGTGGTCTGTCTGGCGGGGGACGGAAGTTTCCTCATGAACTCCCAGGAGATGGAGACGGCGGTACGGTATGGGCTTCCGGTCAAGGTCGTGGTGTTCAACAACCGCTCTCTGGGCATGGTTCGTCAATGGCAGGAGCTTTTCTGGGACAGGCGGTACAGCTCTACTGTGGAGGCCCCTTCCTGTGATTTCTCCGCGCTAGCCAAGGCTTACGGGGCTGCTGGTATCAAAGTTTCATCGATGGAAGAGCTCAGGATGACCATAGACGATTTTCTATTCTCTCCCGGTCCGTCGTTGATGGAGTGTCCAATAGAGCAGGTGGAGAAGGTATTCCCCATGGTCCCGGCAGGCGCCGATTTAGGGGACTTTATCACGGAGCCACCGAAATAAAGGTCAGGGCGGGATAGACTAACCCGCCCTGACCTTTATTTGCTCTCAGATGGCTATTCCTCGAAAAGCGACCTTATGATATCGTCGACCTTCTCTATCTTGGTGACCTTCGTGACATTGCTTCCGCAGAAAAACAGCCCTTCCTCCCAGTTGCCCCTGTAGGCCTCCACCAGGGCCTGGGCTATGCAGAAGGTCTCTCTCTCCTTCTTATAACGACAGTGGGTCAAGCAGTTCGCCATGCACGGCTTGCTGTCCACCTCCCCCTTCAGGTAGCGGTCGACCATGGGGGAGCGAAGGGCCCTTCCAGGCAGACCTGCTGGGCTCTGGATAAGGACCACGTCCTCCTCCACCGCGTCGACGTAAGACTGTTTGAACCTTATGTCAGCGTCCCCCTCTTCCGTTGCTGCAAACCTGGTCCCCATCTGGACGCCCTTTGCCCCTAGGGAGAAGGCTTTCTTGACGTCCTCTTTGTCCCATATCCCTCCGGCGGCTATGACCGGGATGTCCAGTCCCTCCTCCTTCAAAAACGCCACAAGCTCCGGTACGACCGTCTCCAACGACAGAGCTGGGTCCGTGACCATGGCCTCGTCCCTGGCTCCCAGGTGGCCCCCGGCGTAGAGAGGGGTCTCAACGACGAATCCGTCGGGGGTTCTTCCGTAGGTTTTCTGCCATCTTCTCATGATGAGCTGAGCTGCTTTGGTCGAACTGACTATCGGCACCAAAGCCACGTTGGGGTAGTCTCTGGTATACTCAGGCAGTTTAAGGGGAAGGCCAGCGCCGGATATGATTATGTTGGCTCCCCCTTCGCAGGCGGACTTGACGTGAAGCTCGTAGTCCGTCAGCGCGACCATACAGTTTACGGCCAGTATCCCCTCTGGCCCGGCTATATCCCTGGCCTGTGCCAGGTATTCCTTTATGGCTTTTTGATTGGTCTCGAAGTAATTTCTTCCTGTAAAGTCGGGATGGGCAGCAGCCAATCCCACCGATGCGATAGTTCCGATCGCACCGGATCGGGCCACAGCTCCGGCCAGTTTTGGACCGGATACCATGACCCCCATGCCTCCCTGTATAAGAGGGTATTTGGGTCGATGTGATCCGATCTGTAGAACAGCCATATCCATAACTCTCTCTCCCTTCAATGCCTCGCTTCTGGAGTGCGGGTGTGTCAGGATCATTTTATATCATATCCAGGGTAAGGACCATGAATCAGATCCATCTAAATGGTACTATATCGAAAAAAGTTTACCGGAAAGGCGGGATGAACTTGAGGTGTGGTTTTGCCTTGTCGTGTTTGTGTTTGCTCCTTAGCGTCAGTTCTGTCTCCCACGGTTGTACCGTGATAGTAGCAGGGAGGGACGCCACCGTCGACGGATCGGTCATAACATCCCAGACAGCCGACGGCTGGTACGATTCTAACCTTAGGTACGTCCCCGGTGGAGAGCATCTTTCGGGAGATACCGCACCGGTGTATCTTCATCTCCTGGGAGAGGACGACAGGAAGCCTCAGATGGTGGGGGAGATACCTCAGGTTCCCAGGACCTACGGCTACTTCAAGACCGGCTATTCAAGCTACAATCAGCACCAGCTTGCTATCGCAGAGTCCACCATAGGGCAGAGGGACGAGCTCAAGGCCTTCTGGCCGGAGAGCAGGGCGATAATGACCATAGAGCAGCTGGAGATCTTCGCCCTTCAGAGGGCCAAGACGGCTCGGGAAGCCATCCTGTTGATGGGATCCCTGGCCGAGGCTTACGGCTTTTTGGGCTCCTGCTCCAACGAGGGAGAGTCTCTTGCCGTGGCTGATCCCAAGGAGGCGTGGATATTCGAGATTATGAGCGTGGGGTTCGACTGGGTCCCTGAGTCGGGGAGGCCAGGTGCTATATGGGTGGCAAAAAGGGTCCCAGACGACCACGTAGCGGTGTTGGCTAACGCCAGCAGGATAGACTTTGTCGATCCCACCGACGGAGAGAACTTCATGTTCTCGGAAAACTACATGGAGCCGGCCATACGTAACGGTTGGTATGACCCCACTTCAGGTGTCCCCTTCAGCTGGCGGGACGCCTACTCCCCCGATACAGGGGTATGGGCCCCTTCCTCCATGTGGGTAAGGGGTCGGTTCTATGGGATCTTCAGCGACCTGGCTCCCTCTGGAAACTGGGATCCCTATGGCGAGCTTAGATCCTACCCTTTTTCTTTTGTGCCGGAGAGTAGAATATCGGTCTCAATGGTCGTGGACTTACTCAGGTCAACCCTTAAAGACACCGTTTTCTCCATGGAGGACAACCAGGCTTGGTTGGTTCCCGGCGTAAACGGTGAGTTGAAAAAAAGCGAGCTGGCTACACCCATTCCAGATAGGGCTACCAGGGTCCTACTTAACATCCCATACTCAAGGCCTATCGCGGCAAAGTCATCCTGGAGCTTCGTCTCCCAGAGCCGAAGCTGGTTACCGGACGAGATAGGGGGAGTTCTTTGGATAGGGCTGGGGTTGCCTCACTTCTCCTGTTACGTCCCGGTCTATGCCGGCTCTCGCGATACCGCTGATAGTTGGAGAAACTTCGATCCAGATGTGTTCGATAACCTTTCCATGAGATGGTGTGTCAGTTTGGCGGGGGATCTGGTCAACAGGCTGTACCAGAGGGCCATGAAGGACCTCTTGGTGGTGAGAGGTCCCATAGAGGAGGATTTCTTTCGGTCTCAGCCTGAGGTGGAGGCAGAGGCCCTGGACCTGTACAGTTCCTCCCCCGAGGAATGCTCTCAGTTCTTGACCGCTCTGACCCTGAGCAGGATGGACATGGTCCATAAGGCCTATTGGCAGCTTTGCAGGGAGCTTATAGCGAAATATTCAGGGATAAAACTTTGGTGATCGCCCAATTTGTCCGAGTTGTCCTGCTGTCTCTGACGCTGTTGGTCTCCTCCGCCTGTGCCGAGTCCTTTTTGATCGACGGAGTGGGGCGTACGGTCCACGTCCTGTGTCTTCCTGTTGAGCCTCCGTATCTCATAAAAAAGCCAAACGGCGAGCTAGAGGGGTTCTTCGTCGACCTGATAAGGGCCTTGGCTGAAGCCGAGGCCCTCAGGGTTAGTTTCCGTGTCGGTGGGTGGGAGGACCTTCGTCAATCCATCCACAGGGGCAGGATAGACGTTATTCTCGGTACGCCACATCCTGTCCCTCGGGATAAGGAGCCCTTTTCGTATCTACAGGTCTACAACGTGGACCCGAGCGATTTCGCCGGAGAGAACCCGCTCAGTCGGCCACTTCAGAGCGTATCGGGAAAGGACCTGGTGGAACTTTGTTTCTCCGTACCAGTCGTGGAGGAGCCCTATTCCTGCGTGGTAAAAAGAGGCAGCGAGATAAAGTCCCTTAGGGATCTGAAAGGGCAGTCGATATTGGCTCAAAGCGGCTCAGCTGCCCTGGATTACCTCGCCTCCGGTGGCTTGACTTCCAGGATAATAGCGGTGTCCTCGGTGGAGGACGCTATGAGAATGGTCTCCTCAGGGATATACCCAGGTGCGTTGGTGAGCAGCTATCAGGGGCTTTTCACGAGGGAGCAGACCGGCCTGAAAAACCTCGACTTTCTGATGCCTCCCGTGTTCACTCTTGAGAGAGGGATGATAATAGCCAAGGGCGATGCTGGCCTAGCCATGAAATTAGGCAGAGCTTTCGAGGGAATGAGGCAGACAGGGGCCTATAGGAGGCTTTTGTCCCGCTGGTTTGGCGGTTACGAGACCACTATAATAGATCGGGACCTGGCCATGAAAATAGGGGCCGTATTTATATCGATACTCCTCTTGGTCGGTGGCTGGAGCGTCATGCTCAGGAGAGAGGTCGCCAGGATAACCAGGGAAAGGGAGAAGATCCTCGACTTCATAAGGGACGGGATAGTGGCTGTTGACAGGGATGGCCGCGTGTCCATGATCAACAAGGTGGCTCAGGACCTTCTCGCGGTGGACGAGACGGTTATAGGGGAGGCAGCGGAGGTAGTCATACCGGACGTCGACCTTCCCTCTGTCCTCCAGACCGGCGAGGCGGTATTCGACGTAGAGCAAAACCTGAAGGGGTCCTTGGTCATAGCAAACAAAGCCCCCGTCATGTTCCGTGGCGTCGTCTACGGCGCGATCGCAACCTTCAGGGACATGACCGAGATACACGCTCTGGCGGAGGAGATCACCGGCGTCAGGATGTACGTCGAGTCTCTCAGGGTCCAAAATCACGAGTTTCAGAACAAGCTCCAAGCCATAGCTGGGCTGATACAGATGGGAAGATACGAAAGAGCCATAGAGTTCATCACCAACGAGGCAAATCCCTCCAGTTCCTCCACCTCTTTCGTCTCGGAGAACATAAAAAACCCAGCTGTGGGCGGTATAGTCATAGGTAAGGTCGGCCGTTGTCGGGAGCTCGGCATCGATTTCCAGATAGATCCCGACAGCTTCTGCGGGGAGACCGAGAGTATCAGCGATCAGGCTATGGTGGTCATAATAGGGAATCTATTGGAGAACGGAATCGAGGCGGTTTTGGCCTCAAAGGTCGAAAATCCCAGATTGGAATTTGCTATTTTCGACGAATCCAATAGAATAATGATCAGTGTTATGGACAACGCCGGAACCATGACCGACGAAACAGCCTCAAAGATGTTCACCAAAGGTTTTTCGACGAAGACAAAAAGCCGACCGTCCGGTTTTGGCCTGTACAACGTCAAAAAACTGGTTGACGCTATGGGAGGCGACCTATCCGTAGATTACGTCACTGGGAAGTTCACCGAGTTCACTGTGACCGTTCCGAATGGAGGAAAATAAACATGGACTACATAGATGTGCTAGTGGTGGAGGACGATCCTATGGTCGCCGATATCCATCAGAACTACGTCAACTCGGTCGAGGGATTCCGGGTCGTGGGAATGGTCGACAACGGTCTCAAGGCGTTGGACTTCCTGAGAAAGCGTCCCGTGAGGCTGGTGATATTGGATATATTCCTTCCCGGTCTCGATGGCATGGGCACTCTGGAGAAGATAAGAGAGGGCGGCAGCAACGTCGACGTCATAATGATATCGGCTTCCAGGGACAAGACCACGGTAAACAGAAGCATACAGGCAGGGGCCTTCGATTACATAGTCAAACCGTTCGCCTTCGACAGGATAAAGGCGGCACTTGAGGCCTTTAGGCAGGTGGTCTACAGACTCAGCGAGGGGCCAAATCAGGTGGACCAAAACGACATAGACAACCTACTTCTGGCGAGGAACAGGAAAAACGTCCAGAGCACCCTGCCCAAGGGACTCAACCCTCATGTCCTCAAAAAGGTTGAGGAGCTTATATCCAAGGTGGACAGGCCTCTCTCCTCGGTAGAGGCTGCGGATATAATAGGCGTCTCCAGGATTACAGCCAGGCGGTATCTTGAGTATCTCGTCGCCTCCGGTTCCGCCACCATGGAGAGAGAGTATCAGGAGGTTGGCCGCCCTATAAACAAATACTCGATAATGAGGTGAGGCCCCCATGCGGGGGCTTCACCTTCTTGTTCTCTGAACAAAAAAGAACACTTAGATACACAAGCTTTGTTTTTCTGTTCTCCTTTATCGAAATACAGTAGAATAGATCCAACCAGGCATAGAAGCCTTTGGGTGTATCGCTTTGCGGTATAAGATCAATTAAGGAGGGTTCTTTTTATGGCAAAAGCTTTAGGAAAAGGACTGTTGTTTGCGTTGATGGCCGTGTTTACAGCCTCAGCTGCCTTCGCCTGCACCCCCATAGGGGTAGGTAAGGACGCAACCGTGGATGGCTCGGTCATCACCAGCCATACCTGCGACGGATGGTACGATAACAGGATCCAGATCGTTCCTGGACAGACGTTTGAGGACGGGGCCATGGCTCCGGTATATCAGCACGTATGTCACGGCACTCAGCCCACGAGGCCTCTTCAGAAGGTTCTGGAGATACCACAGGCGAAGAAGACCTACACCTACTTCCACATAGGATATCCCTTCATGAACGAGCATCAGCTCATGTTCGGTGAGGATACCTGGAGCGGTAGGGACGAGCTCTACGCAAAGGACGGGGCCTTCTGGATCGAGACCCTGGAGATCTTTGGACTTCAGAGAGCCAAGACCGCCCGTGAGGCTATCGCCGTCATGGGTGAGCTCGCCGAGAAGTACGGATACAGCGACGGCGGAGAGACCCTCATCATAGCCGACACCAAAGAGCTCTGGGTATTCGACATCTGCGGTCCTGGAATGCTCTGGAGCCCCGACAGCGGCAAACCCGGTGCCATATGGGCAGCCCGTAGGGTTCCCGACGATCACGTAGTGGTCTGTGCTAACCGATCCAGAATTGGAGTCATCGACTTCAACGACAAAGAGAACTTTATGCACTCCAAGAACGTCACAGAGCTTGCTGAGCAGATGGGATGGTGGACCCCTGGAACGGAGTTCAACTTCTCCAAGGCCTATAACCCCAACCCCTACGGCTCGGCTCATTATCAGTCCCTCAGGGAGTGGAGGGCTTTCAGCCTTCTCGCCCCTTCCCAGAACTTCGAGGCCAGGTCCCAGGCTTATGACTATCCCTTCTCCGTCAAGCCTGACAAGAAGGTCTCCGTACAGGACATAATGGCTATCTTCAGGGATCACCTTGAGGGAACCGATTACGATCTCACCAAGGGAATGGCTGCTGGACCCTTCGGCAACCCCCATCGCTGGCCCACTCCTAAGACGGTAAAGCCCGAGGGCAAGGAAAATATGGACTGGCCCAGAGCCATCTCTATGTTCCGCTGTTCCTACAGCTTCGTGTCTCAGAGCCGCGAGTGGCTTCCCGATCCTGTCGGTGGAGTTCTGTGGTTCGGACAGGACGCTCCTGACACTACCGTCTACGTCCCAATCTACTGCGGCACGACCAAGGTCCCAGCCGGTTGGAGCGAGGGAGTTCGCCATGAGTACGATCCTAATTCGGCCTGGTGGGCCTTCAACTTCGTCAACAACTGGGCTCAGCTTCGTTGGGATTCCATGATCGTGGACATAAACAATGAGCAGCAGAGGTGGGAGAAGGAGTTCTTCATGCAGCAGAACGCGGTGGAGAAAGAGGCCGCTGAGCTTTACAAGAAGGACCCAGCTAAGGCAGTTGCCTTCCTCACCGACTACACCTACAGCAACATGGAAAAAGTTCAGGATGCTTGGTGGAGTCTGGCCTGGAAGTTGGTCGGAAAATATCAAGACGGTTATGTGATGAGCCCCGAGGGCAAGCAGGAGCAGCTCGGCTACCCCACCTGGTGGCTTGAGTCGGTCGGCTTCGGCGAGGGTTTTGTAGACTAACTTGCCGTTGAATCGCCATGGCCTCGGTGCTATGGCGATTCACTTTTTATATTTTGTTCAAGGACGGCGTACTTTTAGGGCCTAATGGCATAAAAAACAGGACAAAAGAACACTATTTCTTGAAATCTTGGCCCAGCCCCCTATAATGCATGTTGTCCCATCAGGTTCCACAGAGCCTAGGCTAAAATTATCGAGGTAAAAATATTCAAGGAGGTAGTCTTAATATGCGTAAGTTTTTAGCAGTAGCAGCGATCGTAGCCATGTCTGCGGTCTTTTCCGTGGCGGCGTTTGCCGCTGATGCCCCGGAGATCAAGGATCCTATAATAGTAACCACCTGCGGTCAGAGCCCTGCTGCGGTCATGATCAAAATGTCCTCTATGCAGGCTGGCTTCAAGGCTGAGCACAACAACAATCTCACGGCCGCCGACATAAAGGGCAAGGGATACGCCACCCTCATAGTCACAAGCGGGACCAGCATGAAGGGGATGGGCGCCGCCGGAACCAACGTCGACAAGGAGATCGCCCGTACCCTTGAGCTGATGGACGCAGCCAAGGCCGAGGGCCTTCTCGTCGTCGGAGCCCACGTCGAGGGCATGGCTCGCAGGACCGACCAGTCCGACCAGGCCTCCATAGACGCGGTGCTTTCCAAGGCCGACGTGATCTTGGTCACCATCGACAGCGACAGCGACGGCTTCTTCACAAAATACGGCGAAGAGCACGGCAAGCCCGTCATAAAGGTCAAAGACGCTCTTGGCATCGGCCAGGGACTGAAAAACTAGCTCTGTCGGTGTCCACGAACGGGGTCTCGCTTTAAGGGGGCCCCATTCTTATTGCAAAAGGAGAAAGGACGAAGTCGAGAATGACCATGTTCCATCACTCAATAGCCGTCCTGGTAGTTATAGCGGCGGTTTTCGCCCTGGCCAAACGTATGAAGGTAACCACCGAGCTTTCAATGTTCCTTGGTGCCCTGTTTGGAGCCTTGGCCCATATGTTGTTGCCTAAAGGGGTGGACCCAAGGTCCTCCATAGGTATAGCGGAACTCCTTCGGCACGTCGTTGAGGGCGCTTTCACCTACTACGATGTGTGTCTAATATTCATGAGCGCCACTTTCTTCATGGCCCTCTTTAAAGAGGCCGGTGGAGTTGCTTTCATAGTCCGCAAGATAGTCCGGTCCTTCGCTAGCCACAGGATCATCTGTCTGCTCCTCCTCACCGTGGTGATGTTGGTCCCTGGCGCTATCACTGGATCCGGCGCCACCACCGTGTTGACGGTAGGCGCTTTGGTCGGTTCTGTTTTGGCTGCCATGGGAGTGCCCGAGACCAAAAGGGTTGCCCTCATATTCATGTTGGCTGCCATGAGCGCTGCTGCGCCTCCCATAAACCTCTGGGCGATGATGGCGGCTGCTGGAGCCAACATGCCCTACGTGGGATTTGCGAAGCCACTCATGATACTGTCAGTGGCCGGAGCCCTCTTCTCCACCTTCTATCTGGCGGGCAGGGGCGAGAAGGTCGACACGGAGAAAGCCCTGTCCCAGCTTCCCGTCCCTCCCGAGGGCTGGAACTGGCTCAAGGCGGCCCTTCCCTTCGTGACGTTGGTCTCTTTGGTCCTTGCAGGGAGAATCTGGCCCTACTCGTTCCCAACGGTAGGACTGCCCCTCATATTCATGATCTGTGCCGTCGTGACGGTGCTGCTCAGCCCGGTTAAGCTCAAAATAATGGATATCGCAACCGATACGGTGAAGAACCTCCTGGGATTGGTCGGTATCATGGTCGTGGTCGGTTCTCTGATACAGGTCATGGCCCTTAGCGGATCCAGGGGACTCATATCCTTGGCCGTCGTCACCCTGCCTATGACTGTGCTCTTCGCCACGCTCTGGATAATCCTTCCTCTCGCAGAGGGGCTGGTTCAGTACGCGGTCGCCCCTCTTATAGGGGTGCCTCTGATAATGCTCTTTAACATGAAGGGTCTCGATCCTATCATCTCCCTCTCTGCCTGGGCCGTCATCTGGCCCCTGGGAGACTGTCTGCCACCTACGGCGGTCGTCGGCAGGGCCACGGTGATGGAGATGGGCTATAAGGGCCGTTACTTTGGGGAATTCGTTAAGGCCTGTATCGTTCCCTCTCTTTTCATAGCCTTGCTGTGTACCCTGTTCCTCATATACAGCAAGAACCTGGCTTTCCTTGGAGGTTAGATCTATGAATCTCGTTACGATGAACAACGTAGTGATGGTGCTTTACTACCTGATAAGCGCCTTCTTCCTGATCGCCGTCGTCAGGAACTTTGTGAAGACCAAAGATCCTCAGGAGGCGGTGCTCTTCAGCATCGTTATGATACCCTTTGTCCTGCGGATACTAAGGCTTAAGTAGGGGGGTGGCGGTATTATGAACCTTAAATCTGTAAAATTAGCCGCCCTTTTGGTCGCTGGTGGCCTGGTGGCCCTGGCCGGATCGATGTTCAGGGAACATCGTCTCTTTCAGGAGCCTACCGTCGCAGGACCAGGGGTAACGGAGGTAAAGAAGCTCAGCGACTTTAGCCCAGTCGTAGCCGGAACGGTAAACGACTGTAACGTCTACATCCTCGACAGCGGAGTTCCTGGAGGAACGGCGTTTCTCATAGGGGGAACCCACCCTGAGGAGCCGGCCAGCAACCTCAGCGCCCAGCTTTTCGTCGAAAACGCCGTGATCAAGCAGGGTCGGCTCATCGTGGTCAACAGGGCCAACACCAGCGCTTCCCAGATAACCAGAAACGGAGAGGCCTATCCTCGTTTCTACAGCGTCCCAACCCCCTGGGGGGAGAAGGTGTGGCGTATGGGGGACCGTTGTTCCAACGCCCTCGACTCCTGGCCCGATCCAGAGGTGTACGTCCACTATCCCAGCGGACAGAACCTGGCCTACATGGACATCAGAAACCTCAACAGGACCTGGCCAGGCAGGCCTGACGGTCTCATAACCGAGAGGACCAACTTCGCCATGATGGAGATGATCCGCAACGAAAAGGTGGATATCGTCCTTGACTACCACGAGGCCGAGTTGGAGTACCCTGTGGAGAACACCATAGTCACCCACGAGAAGGGACAGGCAGTGGCTGCCATGACCTCCATGATGCTCACCTCCTCGGTGTTTCCAGTTCCCATCGGTATGGAGTTCTCTCCGACCGCCCTTCACGGGCTTTCCCACAGGGAGATAGGCGATCACAGCGACGCCATGTCCCTTTTGGCCGAGGTTGCTGAGCCGATGCTCGATCGCATCAGAGGCGTCACCGACGAGGAGCTTCTTATGAGCGGCAGGGATCGCTTCGTCATGAAGGCGGGGGAGCACAAGCTTCTCTACGCTCCGATAGACGAGAACGGTTGGCCCATAGACATCAGGGTCGGTCGTCACGTAACTACCTTCATGACCGCTCTGGATGTCTTCAACCAGGTCGATCCGACAAAGGCGGTGGTGGTCTCTGGCGTCCCGTCCTACCAGGAGATGGTTGACAACGGCATAGGCGCTTACTTTAAGGACCCCAAGTCGGTGCCGTCAGACAGGGTTTTTATGGACTGATCAAAAGCTTAAAAAAAGGGACAGGGTATATACCCTGTCCCTTTTTTTAACAGTTATTTGTCAGTGACCTTGGAAATTGTTATAATCGAGAACAGTTGGATATATCGGACGATTTGCCGTATATATTTATCTGATCTCAGGAGGTGGAAGGATGAGCGAGATCATGACCATAGAGGAACTGGCTACCTACCTCAAAATCTCCAAGTCCAGCATGTACAAGCTTTGTCAGGAGGGCAGAATCCCAGGCAACAAGGTAGGTCGACACTGGCGATTCCAGAGAGAGGTAATAGACCGCTGGATGTCCGATAACTCGGCAAGGTCAAATCTGGGTTCCATCTCCATGAAGGATCTCAGGGCCATAGTCGATGAGGCGATAAGCGTCAGCGGAAAGGGCCAGCTCTTAGGGGACGACGTCCTTGAGAAAATAGTGGGGGACGTTATAGGAGGGGTTGGCGAATGAAACCAAGCTTTGACTCCTCAAGGGATAAGCTCATAGAGGCGGCCACTTCGGCTATGGGCAGGGCTTGGTGTCCATACAGCAAATTTGCCGTAGGTGCCGCCATACTGATGTCCGATGGCGAGATAATCACCGGATGCAACGTCGAGAACTCCTCCTTTGGACTCACCAACTGCGCTGAGAGGACCGCTGTTTTCACCGCCGTCTCCAGGGGATACGGAAGAGGTGACTTTATCGGGATAGTCGTCAGAGCTGGAGGAGACCGGGCTAGCTCCCCCTGTGGGGCCTGTCGCCAGGTTTTATCCGAGTTTTTTGACCCAGAGGCTCCGGTGCTGGCGGTCTGCGATAAGGATCACCACATGACCTGGACCGTAAAGGAGCTGCTGCCAGATGGCTTCAGACTTTGAGGGCTCCCTGATCGGAAATGGTGCTCCCGTCTCCCTGGAGAGCCTATCCATAACGGTCCTGGCCGAGGACACTGTTCTCTACGAGACCCCATTTTTAGGTCAGCACGGCATCTCCCTCTATCTGGAGACCCTGAGGGATGGCGAGGTGTATCACGTCCTGATGGACGTGGGACAAAACCCTCTGGCCCTCGTCAACAACATGGAGGAGCTGGAGATAGATCTGGACGATCTGGACGCTGTGGTCCTGACACACTGTCATTACGACCACACCAAGGGAATAGCTCAGATACTTGAGGCCTCCTCCAGGTCCGACATCCCGGTCATAGCCCACCCCTCCATATTTCGACCTCACTACGTCACTGAGCCGGAGTGGAGACACATAGGCATGTCCCCGGAGGACTCGGCTAAAAGAATAGAGGACGCAGGGGGAAAGCTGGTCCTAAGCGCCGATCCTATGTCGGTAATCCCGGGGCTTTTTGTCTCGGGACAGATCCCCCGAAAGAACAAGATAGAGCTTCCTCCCAAAGGCCTCTTCACCTCCGTAGGAGGGATGGCGGTTCCAGACAGGATGGAGGACGACATCTCCCTCTACGCCCTGATAGAGGGGGTCGGGGTTGTCGTCCTGACCGGATGTGCCCACGCCGGGATAATGAACATCCTGGATCACGGGGCGTCCCTTTTCCCCGACATGCCATTGGAGGGTATCGTCGGAGGTTTACACCTCATAGAGGCAGACCCTGAGGTGATCCAGTGGACCGCCGAGGCTTTGGGCGAGAGGGACCCCAGCTGGATCGGGGCTGGTCACTGCACCGGTTTCGGAGGTCAGATGGCCCTAGCAGCCATCCTTCAGGAAAAGTTCTTCCCCCTCAGGACCGGACTGATGATCCACGTGGACGAGGACGGTATGGAGCTTGAATCGGTGGTGGACGTTCGCTTCTAGTGCTATAATGATAAAGAAAATCGATATCGTTGTATTGGAGGCGATTTTATGTACGCAGTAGCGTCAAGCGGTGAAGGACCGGATGCCCTGGTGGCGGATCGTTTCGGTCGTGCCGAGTATTTTTCAATCTTCGACGGTGAGGGCAAATATCTCAGGTCGGTCAGAAACGACACCTCGGCCATGGCTCACGGGGCTGGCGGTCAGGCAGTGGCTGCGGTGGCCTCCGAGGGCGTTAAGGCAGTAATAGGTCCTCAATTTGGGCCTAACGCCGAGTCCGCCATGAAGGGCGGCGGTCTTTCCGCCTTCGTGGCGTCTGGCTGTACCGTCTCGAAGGCGGTCGCCGACTGTATAGCAGGAAACCTTAAAAAGGTGCTTTAGATAAAACGGGCCCGGTCCAATTGGACCGGGCCCGTTTTA
>CAYNAN010000021.1:22625-29103 GCA_964395085.1 uncultured Synergistaceae bacterium | reverse complement strand
GACTCAATTCTCCATTTTTTGTCCAATTTAAGTATATTATCCACGTTGGCCCGGTCGCCGAAGAATACCCCCGGGTCGCCCCTTCGCCAGGCGTTTTTACAGAGCTTGTCCCACAGGTCTGCGGCCTTGACCTTGCGGACCACCGACCCGTCGGCCCTGGAGATAAGGTCGAAGTCCCCGCCTTTTTTGGCCGAGTCCAGCAGCCTGTCGGAGACCGAGACGGATATGTTGAAGTAGGGAAGCCTTCCGTCCTCCACCTTGGCGTCCATAAAGCCCTCTATGTCTGGGTGGTCATCGTAGAGCATCCCCATAAGCGCCGCTCGTCGCCTTCCGCCCTGGACGACCACCGAGCCCATGGTGTTCCAGGTCTCCATGAAGGAGACCGGACCGCTGGCCTTCCCTCCTGTGCCGCCCTTTATATCCGATCCCGATTCCCTGAGGTTTCCGAAGTTGGCCCCGACGCCTCCGCCGTATTTGCTTATCACCGCCGCATCTTTGACGGAACCGAAGATCCCCTCTATGCTATCCTCCACCGACACGACGAAACAGGCGAAAAGCTGCTGGCTCTCGGTCTTGCCCTCCCTGACCGCGACGTAATCGTCGTAGGACATGGAATCCGGCGAGCGATATATAAGGTCCGAGTAGGCCGACTGGACCGTCATGCCAGCCCCGGCACCGAACAGGCAGGGAGAGTTGAACAGAAACCGACGGTTGAGTATGTCGGAGAAAAGGTTTTTCTCCAGGGTTCTGATCCACTCCAGATCGTCCTCGGAGCAGTATAGGGTATCCACCGAGGCTATCACCCTGGAGATCCTCCTGGCGAACTCCTCGAAATCCCTCTCCTTCCTGACCGACCCAGTCTCACCGTCGTGGCGGTCCAGAAGATACCTCTGGTCCAGCAGCCAAGCGGCGTTTTCCGACTGCCTTGGCACCAGCGGGGTTTCCAACATGTTGACGTCAACGGCTCCATCAAACCTGGACCGGTAAGAGCGAATTTTAGCGTCCATCGAACGACCTCCATATAAGCAGCGTTATACATACAAAAAAGGCCCCATATCTGGGGCCATAACCATATCCTGCCACTCTATTATACGACCTAGACGGCAAAATCGAAAGGCAAAAAAGGGGCAGGAGGATAGGCATACCCATCCTCCTGCCCCTGTGTTTGTCCCTAGTTCTCTGTCCCGTCGAATCCGGGGATGAAGGTTATGGTCCTGACCTTGGGCAGAAGGCCCTCTTTTGCCACGTCATCCCTCTCTATACCCGGCTGAAGGGTGGTTACGACCGTCCTGCCTAGGATCGCCCTTCCGGATACCTCCGGATTATCGGTGGTGAGCCTGACGCCCCAGGTATTGTGGAGTATGACAGGCTTGCCATCCCAGAGGCCCAGATAGAGCCCTACGTGGCCCTTCATGCCTATGATGGTCCTGAGAGGCAGGGCCTTTTCCGCTATGAGCTCCGGTTTTTTATCCCATGGCTCCTGCTCTATGTCGATAAACACGTTGCTCTTGGACTGAGGTCCCGAATCCCTTGGAAGCCAGAGGCCGAAGGGGGTAAGAAGGTCCCTCATTGTTGAGGAACAGTCCCTCTGGTCGTACATGCCGCCCCATCCGTAGGGGTTGCCCACGAAGCGGTTGGCCAAGGTGGCTATAGCCTGAGGTGTAAGGGTCTTGGGCATCTCCACCCCGTAATCCTTGGAGAGGACAGCCCTTTTAAGTCGCGCCATGCCGCCCTCGGACCTTATGGGAACGTAGACCACGAAGGAATCGTCTCCTTCCTGGACGATGGGAAGAACCGCTCCGATGTTGGTTTTGGCTAAAAACGCCCCGTCCTCGTCCCTGAGGACCACATCGTCCTTCACCAAGGCGGCGTAACGTCCCGTCCTATAGGCGGTCATGAAATAGTCGTCCACTAAGGCCACGTCCCTGGCGGGGATCCATCCAGGAATGGTTCCGGATCTTGCGAGCAACCAATCACCTGCGGCGTTGGTATGACGCACCCTCAGAGGAACTCCCACCCAGTGGGAGGTGTTCTGTAGGTAGTCGAAGGGGAATCCCTCTCCCGCCTCGTCGGGATTTGCGAAGAAGGGCCTCATTGTCGGTAAGAACCTAGCGGAGGTGTTGGACACCACTATGGCCCTGCTGTCCATGGAGGGATAGGAGCCCATGGAGGCATCGGCGACTATTTTGTCCTTCACCGATTGAGGTATGGGCATGAGGTTCTCACCCCACCTGTCCTTTTTGGCGGATCTAAGTCCCCACTCGTTGTTCAGCTCCACGTCCTCGTCAGAGGTCCAGGGCGAGAAGTACTGAACCAGGAAGTTCTCCATAAGGCCCTTCTGGACCTCCGGGGACAGATAGGGTTCGTCGGCCCCGTCCTTCGGCAGATAGGCGGACACATCCTGAGGCAGGTCCGACAGGTCTTTGATGGTTCCGGTAAAATCCACCACAGGGGAAGCCCAAGCGGAGGAGGCGCAGATCAGGGCGGATATCAAGGTGACAGCCCCTTTTTTAAGGTTATAGTTCATAGCTTACATTCCCCCATCTCAAGAGATCTAGATAACCGAGAGTATCTTCCCGACGATAAGGCCTCCGCCGGTCCCGATGATGTAGCCCATCATGGCCATGAGGACCCCGATTGGGACCAACGCGTCGCTGTAGGCGGCGGCAAGGATAGGAGCAGAGGCGACACCGCCTATGTTGGCAAGGCTTGCGACACCGCAGGTGAACAGGTCGAGCTTGAATATCTTGGCTATAACCGCCATCACCAGAGCGTGGACCCCGAGGATAACGAATCCTGCGAAGATGTAGAGAGGAGCCTCGGTCAACTCGGCGAAGTTGGCCCTTGAGGCTATGAGCCCGACTATGGTGTAGAGCATGGTATTGGCTATCTGGGACGAGCCAGGCAGACCGTACATGGGGGTCATGGCGCAAAGCACGCCAGCAACGGTAGCCAAGAGCACGGTCCAGGTGGTGCCGGACATGAAGTCCGACTTAGGCAGGTATCCCGCCGCCCACTGGCAGAGGGCTGATACTGCCAGGGCCGATCCCAACAGGAAGATGATATCCGAGAAGGTCATCTCTTTCCTCAGGGATTCGTGATGTTTGGAGAGCTCGGCACCGACTTGGTCTATTGCGGAGGTGTCCGACTTGGTCCAACGGTTGAACCTCGGACCGTAGGGGACCATGCCGAGGAGGATCATCACCCATATAGAGTAGTTTATCGAGTCTATAAGCAGGGTGTAGCCCATGTCGGCGTCGGCGATGTTCAGAGCTCCCTGGATGGCCACCATGTTGCCGGTGCCGCCCATCCAGCTTCCGCACAGGGCGGCGAAGGCCTTCCAGCTGTCCGCAGGGAGGTTGCTCTTGAAGAGCAGGTACATTACGACGAAGCCTACGGCGATGCTGGTTGACGCGGCGAAGAATCCAAGGAGCATCTTGGGACCGAGCTTGATTATCCTCCTGAGGTCGCACCGGACCAGCATCAGGAAGATCATTGCGGGAAGGAGGTTGTTCTTTACCTCCTTATAGACCGCGTTGACACTGGGAGTTTTCTCCCACAGACCAAACGTCGAGAACAGCATACAGACGAAATAGATAAGCACCACCGCAGGAACGTACTCGAAGAACTTCCCCTTGGAGTGCTTCTCCGCAAGCACCACTAGTCCGGCGAAAAACAGTATAAAAGCCAGATACGCAAAACCGTTAGTAATCATAAAGTCCCCTCGCTTTCAATATTAAAAGTTTTATAGATATTTTTGCCTATACCACGACAAAAATCAACCCCATGTTCGGAAGAACCTATCCCCTCCGTCAACACCACGACTATGACGGGATTTTCTCCCCGATGAAAAAACACGCCGCAGTCGTGCTCCGATCCTGGAAGCTCCCCCGTCTTATGAGCCAAAATTACCTCAAGGTCGTCCACGTCCGATACGGGAATACTGCCAGGTAGCTTGGATCTCAGTTTTTGACAGGACATCATCTCCAAGGCCCTTTCCCTCATGGAGGGCTTTCCGGTTAAGGCCAAAGCCTCTATCAGTTTTTCCAGATCCCGAGGAGAGGTATAGTTGTCCCTGCCCATCTTTTTTGCCTCGAAATCCATCATCTTGCGACCTAGAACGGTGTCTTTAAGATCCAACGACGAGATATCCTCGTTGATCCTCTCCATGCCTATATGGTCTATAAGGAGGTTTGCGGCGGTATTGTCGCTGACCGAGATCATGAG
Source organism: uncultured Synergistaceae bacterium (assembly GCA_964395085.1). Classification (GTDB taxonomy): domain Bacteria; phylum Synergistota; class Synergistia; order Synergistales; family Dethiosulfovibrionaceae; genus Dethiosulfovibrio. The sequence continues at coordinate 24,876 of CAYNAN010000021.1, read as the reverse complement.
CAGGGCCAGATCGTCGAGTCGGAGACGACCGCCATGAGACCAGCGGTGCAGAAGCCCTCCTTCCACGACCTGACCTTTAGGTATGTCCACCTCGTCCTGGAGGGACCAAAGCCCGGCCTCGTCTCCCTTAAAGAGGGACCATAGCACCGCTAGCTTGATAAGACTCGCGGAGGGAAACCTACGAGATTCGTTATGGCTCCATCTGAAACCCGATCCAGGGGCGGAAGCCACCACTCCAGCGGTGGCCCCAGTTCCCTCGAAGGACGAGACCGATAAAGCCAGATCGTCCGAGATAGCCAACTACATCACCGTTATCATGGCTCTTATTATGACGTACATGGTGGTGCAGAGGACTATCAACCATCCGTTACACAGCACCGACTTCAGGTCGCTGGACCTTGCCAGCCCCATCTGTCCCTGCATGTCCCCCTCTGGAATGGCGAAAGAGGTCATCTGAGACCCTATGAGGAGGACGGCGACCCAGAGGGTCATGGGGACGTTGAGGCTCTGCACCAGAGGAAGGAACATTTTATTCAGCACCTCCGCCTGGGCAACGGCTGCTCCTGGAACCCCGAAGATACCGACCAAGGTCGAGAAGGCTATGAAGCCAACGGTTCCGCCGTCCTGAACCATTGGTTCAAGAAGGGCAGCAAGGGCCTGGAAGGCTCCGGTCTCCTGGATGAAGTTGATAAACGGATCGAGCAGCACGAAGAAGAAGAAAAGCCAGATGAAGTTCTTGGCGCCATCGCATATGGAGTCTATGATCTCCACCGGTCCGAGCTTTGCAGCTACACCGGTCAGGGCGGCGGTTACCAGCATTATGGCGACGACGAAGGTCGATCCACCCTCTATAACGATACCGTAGCCGACCATGGTGAACATGGTTACCAGGAAGACCAGGGTTGCCCTGCGCACCGAGGCGTCGGGCTTCCAGTCAGCGCTCTCTTTGGCGATATCCTCCTCGGAATAACGATTTTTACCAGTCGAGGCCTTTTGGACCCTCCTGGCCCAGAAGAAGGTAACAAGCCACATTATTATCGAGACAGGCAGGCCAGCATTCAGCAGAACCTGAGGATAGGACAAGCCGGTGAACTCCATCAGTGCCACCATTGGAGGAGTGAATGGGCCAAGGAAGAGGCCGGAAGCACCGGCGCCGTGGAGAAGTACCGCCATAGCGTTAGGGGTGACTCCGACAGCAGCCGCGATAGGGATAAGGATGGGCGCGAGTATGGCGTTACCTCCAGCCATAGTACCGAGAAGGCTCACTATGATGACGGAACAGGACATAACCACCAGAAAAGCCCTGTTCTGAGAGTTAATGTTCCATCTCTCAGTCACCATAAACACCAAGTGTCTGACTACCCCCGTCCGCTTCAGGACCTGCCCTAAGCCAGCCCCCAGAAGGATGATCATGCCTATATAGCCTAGGAACGAGCCCAATCCGCCCCTCACAGCCGCGGCGATATCCATAATACCGTGGTGCCCTATGACAGCGGCCACCAACATTCCTGCGATGACGGCAAATATCTGGCCAAATCTGGTAAAACAAAGGACGATATATACCGCCAAAGGTATGAGACCTAAAAGACTCCCCTGTTCCATGAAAAGACCCCCTATTTATGAAATAAAAACAAAATCAATGCCACTGTATCTCCCTAAATCCCCTTATCCCCAGGCCTGGATCGTCGCCGAGGTCTATCCCCGGCCCCACAAAGCTAGCTCCTCCTTCCACCGGATCGGAGGCACAAAGAAGAGGTCCGTCGAGGTCTATTCTGGTGATGGTCCCGTAGGCCGATGCCAGATGGACCGCCGCTGTGACGCTGATCTTGCCCTCCAACATGCTCCCCAGCATGACCTGCGCCCCGAAGGTCTCCGATATGGCTATGATTCGCCGAGCCTCCCTCAGCCCGCCGCACTTCATCAGCTTTATATTGACCATATCGGCGGCCTTTCTCCTGAAAATCTCGAGGGCGTCGGAGGCGCTCCATATGCTCTCGTCGGCGACCACCGGTATGGCGGTATTGGCCGTAACGTAGGCCATGCCGTCCAGATCTCCGCCTTTCACCGGCTGTTCCACCAGCTCCAGGCCAAAGCCGGCCTTCTCCATGTGCCCAAGGATTTTGACCGCCTCGGAGGGATTCCAGCCCTGGTTGGCGTCTATCCTTATGGCCACGTCATAGCCCACGGCGTCCCTGATCGCAGCGAGCCGATCAAAGTCCTTGGACGGCTCCTTGCCGACCTTTATCTTGAG
>CAYNAN010000021.1:0-22525 GCA_964395085.1 uncultured Synergistaceae bacterium | reverse complement strand
TTATCCTCACCTTAAACATCCCCTCCCAATAAAAAAAGCGGACACGGACCTCACGATATGAGGCCATGTCCGCTGGATTTCACCTTCCTCGCTGGCCGGTTTTCCCGACCAGGCCGACAGGTAAAGCAGCCTATTCGTTTTTAGCGTCTTCCCTAAACGCCTTCACGAACTTCTTGACGGCGTCCTTGTAGGCCACGGATATGGCCTTCTGGGACGAGCCCAGATACCTCTCCCTGACCGACCTTAGGAGATCTTCGTCGACTACGTCCAGAGATCTGCCCAGGAACAGGCTCCTGACGAACCTGTTGGTCAGTGGCAGGGTGAAGGACGCCTCGACATCGACCACGAGGCCTGTGTCTATATCGGCCACAAAGGTCATGAAAAAATGGGAGTAGGCGTGAGTGATGGGGTTGTCGTTGGCGGTCCTGGCGTTTCCCACCACGCAGACAGTGCGAGCCGGGAACAGATCAACTCCGTCATCCTCTAGCTGTTTATTGTAGCGCATTCCATCCACGATCTCAACTCCTCAAAGCGGAAAATTTAGATGAATCGAAAGAGATTATCCGATGATCGTTTACGATAAAGGGGAGGCATCAGGCCTCCCCTTTATCGCCTAACGGCTCTCTCTATTCCTTATCCAGTGTTGGGCGAATATGAGGGCAAATGATCCAAGGCTGACGACCCTGACCATGTTCAGAGGGTTGACCAAGGCTATGCCGGCCGCCGCGAAGAGAACACGCTCCCACAGTGGCATACGTCCCCTCAACATCCCTATGAGTCCAGCGGAGAGGGAGAACACCCCTACCACGGCGCAGGTTATCGTCGGGATAAACTTTGCCCATGTGAAGTCGACCAGGAGCAACACCGGGTTGTAGACAAACAGATAGGGCAGGAGAAGCCCGGACATCGCCAGTCCGAATCCGACCACAGCCACCTTGGTCGGTGCGGCCTTGGCCAGCCCCGCAGCGGTGTAGCTGGTAAGGGCCACAGGCGGTACGACCGCCGACATGGTTCCATAGTAGAAGGCGAAGAAGTGGGCCGCCAGTGGGTTGACCCCCATCTGTTGCAACGCCGGAGCAGCTATGGTGGCTGTGATTATGTAACATGCCGACGCGGGCAGTCCCATCCCCAGGACCAGTGCCGCCAACATGCAGAGTATCAACGCAGCCCAGAGCTTTCCACCGGCGAACATGATTATGTTCATGGCTATGACCTGACCGACGCCGGTCATTCCCACAGCACCTACTATGAATCCAACGATACCACAGGCGATGCCGACGGGGGCTGCGCTCCTGGCCCCTCCGTCGAGGGCCCCGATAAACTCCTTGATCCCCATCCTGGTGGACTTTTTACAGGACGAGAGGACGATTATGGCGATAAGGCCCAAGAAGGCCGAGAACAGAGGCGTATATCCCGCGACCAGGAAGTACACTATCAACACAAGGGGGATTGTCATATGACCCTTGTCCAACAGGGCCGCCTTCAGTGAGGGAAGCTCCTCCGCTGTTAGTCCCCTGAGACCGTTGCTTTTGGCCCTTAGGTCGACCATGGTCATTATGGCCCCATAGTAGAGCAGGGCGGGGAATATCCCGGCCAACATTATGGTGACGTAGGGAATTCCCAAGAAGGTGCTCATTATGAAGGCCGATGCCCCCATGATGGGAGGCATCAATATACCTCCGGTGCTGGCCGCAGCCTCCACAGCCCCGGCGAAGAAGGGCTTGTAGCCTACCTTTATCATCAGAGGTATAGTGAAGGCTCCGGTGGTGGCGACGTTAGCCTGAGAACTACCGGAGATGCTTCCCATGAGAGCGGAGGCCACCACGGCCACCTTTGCCGGCCCACCGCGGTATTTACCGGCTATGGCCAGGGCAAAGTCGTTGAAGAACTCGCTGGTCTTGGTCGCCGCCAGAAAAGCCCCGAAAAGGATGAACATGAAGACGTAGGACGAAGAGACCATTATAGTGACCCCGTATATCCCCTGGTCCGTAAGGGCCATCCTGGTTATTACCCTTGCCCAGTCGAACCCCCTGTGAGAGAAGAGCCCAGGGAAATAGGGACCGTACTTGGTGTAAACCAGGAAAAACACGCAGAGAACCGTCAGAGGCATCCCTACAGCTCGACGGGAGGCCTCCACCAGAAGGACCATGGTCATAACCGATATGATCAGATCCATCTGGGTTACCTCAAGCCTATTGGCCAAGATACGGTCGTAGGACACAATGATGTACAGCCCACCTAACAGAGCTAGTCCGACACACACCCAGTCAACGGCAGAAGGGGCGTCCTGCCTCGACTTCGCCCTGGCTGGGAAATACAGAAAGACCAACGCCATCATGGTGGCGAGGTGGATGGCGTTCATCTTTATGGTTATGATCAGGCCGATGCTGTTCATCCAGCAATGGACCAGCGAAGTCAACACCGCTAAGGCCACGGCGAAGAGCTTGACGTTGCCTGTGAACTCCCTGTTGGGAATATGTTCACCTGGCTTAAAAAGGTTCAAAAGGTTCAATCACTACACTCCCTCCAAAATCGAAAAAATGCGGTGCTGGCACGAGCCGGCACCGCAAGACGTTCTAGCGGATCCTAACCTAGTTCATCTCCGGTGGGAGAAGGGAACCGGGGATCTCGAAGCCCTGCTCCCTGAAGAACTTTACAGCACCAGGGTGAAGGGGAGCGCCGTACAGCCCTGCCAGGGGGTTATCGTAATCGACCTTGGAGAAGGCAGCATGGGCCTGCTTCATGGCCTCACGATCGTTGTAGATAACCTTGAGGGTATCGTAAACGACCTGGGCGTCCACAGCTTCAGTGACTATCAGGGCCGACTTAACCCCAACAAGGTTCAGGGGCTTATCCTGATTGGGATATACGTTTGCGGGAATGACCACCCTAGCGTAGTAGGGGGCCTCAAGCTGCAACGTGTCAAGCTCGTCGTCGGAGAATTCCAGCATCCCCACTGGAGTCCTTCCGGCGTAAAGCTCGGACACGGCCGATACAGGATATCCCGTCTCGGCGTTGAAGGCGTCAAGACGGCCGTTCTGAAGGGCCTGAGCCGCCTCGCTGTAGCCGATATACTCGGGGCTGATGTCGTCAAAGGAGAGCCCGGCGACCACCTTGAGCACCAAACGGCTGGTGAACTCGGTTCCGGAGGCAGGAGGACCGACGGCGAATCTCTTGCCCTTAAGGTCGGCCCAAGTATTTATACCGGCTTCTTTGCGGATGACGATCTGGGTCACGTCGGGCCAGAGTCCCATGACGTAACGAAGGTTGGGTATGGCTGCACCCTCGTAGGTTCCTATGCCCTTGTAGGCAAAACCTGTGAGGTTCGACATGGCTATAGCCATCTCGGCCTCGCCGTTTTTCATCATCTTCAGGTTCTCGACGGTGCCGCCGGAACTCTGAGCTGATGCCTTAATTCCCTTTGACATTAACTCTTTGTTCATGCCGTTGGCGATGATGGTCCCCACTGGATAGTAGGTTCCACCGGTGGATCCCGTGACTATTGTCACGAATTGGTTGGCTACCGCCTGCCCTGCGAACGACGCGGACAGGACGAAGGCAGCGGCCAAGCCCATTAGATACCCCTTCTTCATTCTTAACCCTCCTTAAAATATAAATCGTCAGGGGTTCTATACCCCGGAATTATCATACCTTCTTTTACGCTATGGTGTCAAACGAAGGAGAAAAAAAGGGGTAACGTCCACGAGAGAACCTCTAAAAGCTCACGTTCGAATGCCCTAGTAGCAACGTAAAAATACCCACAAAAAAAGGACCCCGAAAAGGGGTCCTTTTTACGCAAAGGTCTCGACCTTACAGAAACAGTTAGTTAGCTGGTTTTTCCTCCGCAGGGGCTTCAGCGGCAGGCTCAGCAGGGGCTTTTTTCTCGAGGGCCATGAGCTTCTCCTCAAGGGCCTTCTGACGCTCCTCATGTGCCTTTATGCTTCCGATAGCCTCGTTAAGCTCGGCCTGCTTCATCTCAAGGGCCTGCTTAAGGGCCTCGACTTCCTCGCTGCTCTTCTCGGAAAGTCCCTCAAAATCCTTGAGCTGGGCGACAAAGCCCTCTATCTTGGCCTTGGCCTCACCGAGAGCAGCTTCCTTCTCCTCGATGGACTTCTGGAAGTCGGCCTTCATGGTCTCAGAGGAAGCCTTAAGAGCCTCAAGCTCCTTCTGAATCGTCTCAAAGAGACCGGTCTTCTCGGAGAGATCCTGTGCCTTTGTGGCAGAGTCGGCCTTCACCGCCTCAAGCTCCTCGGTCATGGAGGAAAGGGCATCGGATTTCTCCTTGAGGGATGTCTCAAGCTCCGCGACCTTGCCCTCAAGCGACTTGATCTGCTCGTCCTTCTCGGCAAGAGCTGCCTTGACGGACTCGATCTCGGTGGTCTTCTCCGAGAGGGCAACCTTGGCCTTCTCTATCTCTTCCCTGAGCGAACCCTGGGTCTTGGAGATCTCCAGCTTAAGGTCGGAAGCCTCTTTCTCGCTCACAGCCAAGTCCGCTTTGGTCTTGGAGAGGTCGAGAGACTGATCCTTGTACTTATTCTCAAGCTCGATAACCTTCGCCTCAAGGACCATAAGCTCTTTTCTGGCGTTCTCCAGATCCGCTGCGAGGGCTGCGTTGTCCTTCTCCCTCATAAGCAGGTCGGCCCTTGTCTTCTCCAGAGAATCCCTAGTGATTGCGAGGGTATCCCTGGTGATGCTAAGGCTGTCCTGTGTGAGCTGAAGGGTGCTCTTGACCGGACCGACGGCCTCCTCCATGACTGCGTTAGCAGCGACCATGGGAACGGCTGGAAGGGAGATGACTCCGCCCTCGCCAAGAAGGCTCTCGTAAATCCTGAGATCCTTGGCGTATTTTCTGAGCTCCGCCTTGCGGTCCGCCACGGTCTGACGGATGTACTCGTCGTGTCTGGCTATGACGACCCTGTCGTCGCTGGCCTTCTCGCCAAACGCGTTAAGGTCTCCCTCAAAGGCGGTAAGGGATCCCTGGATGCCCTCTATAGCGGCACTGGCTCCCTTGATCGCCTCGTCCATAGCAGCGACCTTGTCGGCCAACGTAGCCTTGACCGACTCAAGCTCCTTCTTCAACTCCTGAACCATGGCAGCCTGTTTTGCTCCATTTTCAGCGACCGATCCGATTCGGCTGTCCATCAAGGTCCACACCACGTTAAACAGAATTAAAAGGACAAGTCCGCCTACCGCGTACTTTTTCCAGTTTTTGATAAGTTCGTCCTTAAATTCCTCCATGGCCTTGTTGTCGCCTCCTCCGTTATTGCCGGTCTTTCCGGTCTTGTTGTCTTTGTCTTTGTCTTTTTTGCCGTCGTTCTCGCCCTGGTTGAAAAGCTGAAGGCTGTTGAACCAGTTCGTTATGGAGGCCAAGGGAGACTCATCCTCCGGGCTGGCGCATTTAGCTTTTTCCTTGTTGCAGGATGTGGTGGTGTCCGAATCCTCCCACACGTCCTCCCGGAATGCGTCGCTGGACATGCCTTTAGCGGCTCCGCCCTCCTGGACTTTCCCGGTCTGAACGTTCTTCTTTTCCTCGTCGAGACTATTGCGTTTGTTTTTACTCACCGAGAATTCTCCTCCTTCCGTTGTTAGCAAATGATCATAGCAGAACACCTGATACAGCTTACCACCATCCCGTTGATTTTACCATTTCAGATAGGTTCGTGGGAGACAATTATGCGTTTTATCTCAAAATCGTTCCAGTCCCCAGCCTCGGTCATAAAAACCCGGAATAATCACCGGCAGTCGGCCCGATGGCCGACCCCCCATAAGTACCTTTGAGAGTGCCTTTATTGTAGCGGGTCTATCCCCGTAGCAGGCCAGGACAGTTCCCGCGTTCGGGCAAGCGATGACGTCGTAGGGGGTCTTCATGGAGAGGATTACGGCCTTTTTCCCAAGGGACGAGACAAAAGAGGCCATAGCCGTATCTCTAGGGATATCGTAGGCCCCCACCAGCACCAGGTCGAAAGGGGCGACTTCCTCCATCAGAGAGTTATTGGAAGCTCCGTCAAAGGCAAAGATCGACGCCTCCACGCCAGATTCTCTGAGGAGACCTGCTAGGAACTCCCCTTTGGCGAGGGATACCTCAGGCCAGACCATAGCGACGTTTTTTTTACCAATTGGCAGGGAACCGTCGCTCTTTATCAGGGTTATGCTCCTGCTCGCGATCTCGTCGATAAGGTCCGACCCGTCGATCCAGTCTGGCCTCTTTGAGTCGTCGTAGAGCCCCATGGTCTTTTTCCATCTTTCTATCCTGGCGATGGCGTCGTCCAGGACCGATTCGTCCAGCTCTCCGGACAGCACCGCCTGGACTATCCTGTCGTGGACCTCCCCATGCCTCTCCGGTGGAAAGGCCGGATCAGCACCCAACAGGATCATGTCAACGCCGGCCTTAAGGGCCATTACGGAGGCCTCAGCCACTCCCCATCGGTCAGAGATGGCCTTCATCCCCATGGAGTCGGAGAGGATCACCCCGTCAAAGCCAAGTTTCTCCCTGAGGAGGGACACCATGGCAGGGGACAGGGTCGCAGGGAGGTCGCCGGTCAGATCTGGAACCACCACGTGGGCGGTCATCACCGCAGGGACGCCGGCCTTTACCGCTGCTACGAATGGAACCAGCTCCAGTTTTCCCAGGTATTCCACGGACCTGTCGAGAACCGGCAGGTCCAGATGGGAGTCCATATCAACGTCGCCATGGCCAGGGAAGTGTTTTGCGGAGCAGCCTAGACCGGCATCCAAAAAACCCTCGATCATCGCAGCTCCCATGGAGGAGACCAGACCGACGTCGTCACCGAAGGCCCTTATCCCTATGACCGGATTTTTAGCGTTGTTGTTGACGTCAACCACTGGGGCATAGTCCACGTCGACCCCCAGGCTTCTCATTTGGGTTCCCATGACGTATCCCTGCCTTCTAGCAAGGTCGACGTCGCCGGTGGCTCCCAGAGCCATCAGGCCTGGAAAGTCCGAGTCGTCTGTCCTCACTCGAGCGACAAGACCGCCCTCTTGGTCCAGCGCCACCATCATAGGGTCGCCGGACGTACATTTTTCCCGCAGCTCAGAGATCAGGCTTTTCACCTGGTCCGGGGCGCTGACGTTCCATCGGTACAGTATCACCCCACCGGGTTGAATGGAGTTGATCCTATCGACTGTGACCTCGTCCATAACGGTTCCCCTGAAGGCCAAGGCCAAAACCTGCCCTGCCTTCGCCTCGACGGTCATGCCCCAGGAACGACAGGGAACGGACCAAAGGGCGAGGGACAGGACAAACAGGACGACTCGGGCCAGCCTCATAGGTCGTTCCTGTCGAAAAGCACCGCCAGGCCAACGGCCAGAAGTAACGATCCTGCTATCCACAGCCATGGACTGGTCCCGGTGTAGGAGGGAAGGGTTATCTTTCCCATATCGCCCCAGGTGAATATGGACAGCTTGGTGAAGGGATACATCTCGGCAAACAGAATCGCCCCGACGACCATCCCAGCGATACCGGCCAGCGCGTCCACCCGTCCCTCGCCGAGGGCTCCTATGGCGGTCCCCGGGCAGTACCCAAGCATGGCCCATCCCAGGCCGAAGATGACGCCTCCGATCAGGTTGGTCCCTATCACCGCGGATTTGACCGACAGGGAGATCATCCCCATCTGGTGGAGGACCTGGACGCCGACCATGCCGGTACAGACCGCTGAAAGCATGAATTTCACTATGGTCATGTCCTCCAAGAGGAGGGCCCCAAGCTGACGGTCATAGCGCAGGACCTCAGCCCTCTGCATCAGGAAACCGAATATAAGCCCAGTCGCAAGGGCCATAATTGACACGAACATCAGATCAACTCCTCCCGTATATGATCCTGGCCATGGCGACCCCTCCTATGAAGAAGGCCGCCAGGGAGATCACCCCACTGACGGACAACTGCATCAGGCCGCTGAGACCGTGGCCGGATGGGCAGCCTCCCGCCATCCTAGCACCGAAGGCCGCCACGATCCCACCGAGGAAAGCGATTGAAAGCCTTGGCCAAAGCCTAGCGCCAAACTTCTCCCTCCAAAGCTCCGGGACCCCCTCGATAAAGAAGGTTCCGTTCAAGGTTGAGGAGAGAAGGGCCCCCAGGAATATCCCTATCAAGAACAGAAATTGCCAGTCGGCCTTAAATGGATACTTTATAAAATACTCCAACGTAACGGCCCTCTCAGGGGCCACCGCACCGTAAACCGCGGCCCCTAACCTGGCAAAAGTCGTCGAGGCCCCGAAAAATTTTCCAGTCAAAAACACCGACACCACGGACAGGATCCCTGTGATAGCCCCAGCTATATACGGGTTAAGGGCCTTCTGTCCCTTCTCGAAAGAGTACATAAAACAACCTCCTTATACCGACCTCTGATCCACCTCATGGTGATCAGCAATTGAATTGTGGATCTCCCCAAAAAAGTCGCTGTTTTTCCTGAATACATCCAACACCATAGGGTCAAAATGACCTGGCATTACCCTTCCATCTCCATCCAAAATTATCCTACAGGCGTCCTCATGGGTAAAGGCAGGCTTATAGCTTCGGGCCTCTCTGAGAGCGTCGTAGACATCGCAGATCGAGACGATCCTACCCTCCAGCGGTATGTCCTCCCCGGAAAGTCCCTGGGGATAGCCCGACCCATCCCATCTCTCGTGATGATATCTACATATGTTCCTGGCCATCTCAAGCCAAGAGGAGTCCCCCAGCATATCAGCTCCATAGGGAGCATGACGTTTCATCTCCTCGAATTCGTGACTTGTGAGAGCTCCCGGCTTAGTAAGGATTTCCCTGCTGACCCTCACCTTGCCCAGATCGTGAAGCTGGGCGTATATCCTGATATCCTCCACGTAAGGGTCGTCCTTACCCAATTCCCTGGCTATGAACGCAGCGTATTCACCGACTCTCGCTATGTGACCGCCTGTCTCCTCGTGGTATATCTCGGTAAAAGCCTGCATCCTGAGGGCGAAGTAGTGGAAGGAGGACCTGACCTCGGTCAGAAGCTCGTTTGCGTGAAGCAGGCCTCCAAGCGTCAGGGCGAAACGCCTCAGTACCTCGCTGACCCTTTCCTGAGAGTACTCTCCACATCCCTCCATCACAACGTAGCCAAGGACCCTTTCCATGAACGGGACCGGCAATATAAGGGTTTGGCTTGTGGTGCAGGCGACCTTATCCTGATAGGCCAGGTCCTCTACGGATATAGAGCTGGATCGGACCCCTGCCTCACCCCATACGTAAGGGATCCCCCTGTTGAGCGCTATCAGAGCCGAGTAGCGACAGCGGAAGGTCTTTTTGAGATTTTCCGCCATGTTGGAGGCCATTCCCTGGAGGGTCCTGCCGTCGGTCACGCCGTTGGTCAGACACAGTATGTTCTCAAGCTGTCCCATGGCAAGCTCAAGGTCCGAGTTGCTCATCCTCAGGCTATCCTCCATGGCCTTTGTCTCCTCTAGGTAGGCCATCAAGGTCTCTTCCTTCTCGCTTAAGGTCCGAAGGAGAATACCGAAGGCATCCCTGAGGTCCCCTTCCTCCGTGAAGGACGGCGTCAAAGAGCCCATCTGTCTGTCGAAATCCACCAGATACTCGGACATCTCCAGCGAGTTGTCGCAGGAACTAACCCTCTCCGATGCCCCGAACAAAAAGTGTACCCATCGCCCAAAGGAGCTTGACACCCTTTCGTAACCCCGCAAAAAAATCGCCAGGAACAGGCTGGAGCCGAGGATTATCATAAGCGCCACAGAGGCAGCTTGAACGGCGGACACTCGAAAGAGTATCCTCTCGGGGTATATCGAAACCAGATAAAGACCTCCGACCAACATCCTCGAAAAAGCCCTCACCCTTCCTATGGAGAGGTCTATGGACTGGCGACGCTCCGCCAGCAGGGCTTTAGGTATTACCGAGCCCATAGGCACGACCGTGGTGCTCCTTTCCCAGCCGTATATGACCTGCCCTCCCCCAGTCACCAGGGCCATGGTGGTATAGTCGCTAGGCCGTATCTTTATCCCCTGAAGAAGGCGATAGCTGTCTATCTCGCATAGCAGCCAGCCGGATGGGATAGGGACGGATATGATAAGCCCTGGAGACGAAACGTCTCCAAAGATGGACGACGGGACCCACCTGCCGGAGAGCATCTCCCTAGGTATGGTCATTCCTCCCTGAACGTAGGGCAGGTTGCTCCATCTCACGGTCCCCTTTGCGTCGGACAGGAGCAGTCCCCTGACCTCGGCAAAGGACATCATAAACTGTTCCGCCTCTAGGCTCACGCCGGAAAAACCCCAGAACTGGACCGCCTTCTGATAGCCCCTCAGCTTGTCGTCCAAAAACAGAGATAGGTAGTCAAACTGATCCACCACGGAGGAATCGTAATTCCTGCCTGCGACGACCCAGGCTCTCCAGAAGGCCAAGGAGGACCCCACGACCACCAACAGAGCCATAATCGCCACCAGATGTCGACCATAGTTTTTAAGGGATCTTATCCTCATGGCCTGACCTCCGAGACCTCTCCGTCCTTCAGGAGAAAGAACTTCAGATCCGCTGAGGCGTCGCCGAACCGGTCCATGGTGAGCTTCCAGCCAGGAGCGGAGACCTCCCTAGGCTTCGAGAGCAATTGACGCAGCCTCTCGCCTTTTGCCCTGGGATCTTCCTCAAGCACGTCCGATAGATAGGCCATCGCGGCCCCTCCTTGTCTGGCGAAAAGCCCCAGATCGAGGATCCTCTCGCTCATCAGGAACGACGTGAATGGATCGTCCGGCACGACCGAGGGGTCGTAGTTGGATGCGAAGTAAAACGTGCTGTCGGGTATCTCCAACAGAGTCCTGAAGTCGGAACCCTGGCACCACCGGGACAACACCACCGGGACAGGCGGCCAGTGAAGCATAACGTCCTGCACGATCCAGTATGACCTAGACGGCTCGGCGACTATCAGCACGGCGTCGCCAGACAGGGAGTTGCTCCCACCAGGATAGTCCGATATACCGCTGATCCTCGCGACGGAGCTGGACTTTATGTCGTCCACGATCTGATCTACGTACGAATCGTTGTAAGGCGACCGATAGACTGCCACGTCCTTCACGCCCAGGATCTGAAAGAGCCTGCTCAACTGGGCTCCCTCGCCTTTACTGTCCTGAACGACCCGAAAGAACCAATCGTCGCTGCCAGAAAGGATCGATGAAGAGGCGGCTGGCGAGATAACCGGAAGCCCCAGCCCTCTGGCTACCGGTGCCGCAACGATCGCCTCCAGTGACAGAGGGAAACCCACCACAGCGACAGCACCTCTTTTTGCCAGATCCTTGAGGGCCTGGACGGGATCGTCCTTGTAGGTGGCGATCTCCAGCCTGAAGCGATAGGGAGCTCCCCTGCTGTTGTGCCAGGTGACGTAGGACTGCACAACAGACAGCATAACCCCCTCCGATGCGGACAGAGCGGCCCTGTCGTTGACCGCCACTCCGATGGTCACCGTCGGGACCCAATTTAACGCCGCAGCCAAAAAAATTAAAATTATTATCAACACGGACAAAACGACAGACCTTTTCACGGGCTACCTCCCTCCTATCCCATCGATGACCTATAATAGCCAAGAGGGATTTTCTTTCCATCACTCTATACTAAGGAGGATACCACATTGAAAGCCACTATTGCCATGTTCGTCGCCTCCGCGATGACCATAATGTTAGCGTCTCAGTCTCTCGCCGAAGGGAAAAGGGCTCCTGAGCTTCCCCTGGAGGATTTTTTCAGGCTACCAACGAAAACGGCCTACAGGCTCTCCCCCGACGGAACCCACTACGCCTTCCTTCAACCATGGGAGGATAGGTTGAACATCCACGTAGCGAAGATAGGGGAGGAGGCCAAGAGGATAACGTCGTCAACCGAGAGGGATATAAGGGCCTACGCCTGGGTCAACGACGACTCACTGGTATACCTTCAGGATAAAGGTGGCGACGAGAACTACCACGTTTACGCACTGAAGAAGGACGGCTCGGGCATCCTTGACCTGACCCCGTTTGAGGGAGTCAGAGCAGGCATCCTGGACGACCTGGAGGACGACGAGGATCACATACTGGTGGAGATGAACCGCCGGAACCCCCAGATTTTCGACGTATACAAGGTGAACATCCATACCGGAGAAATGGAGATGGTCGCGGAGAACCCAGGGACGGTCGGGGGATGGATGACCGACCACGACGGGGTGATAAAGATAGCATACGCTATGGACGGCCTCAAGAGGACCATTCTCTACAGAGAGAACGAGTCGGAGGACTTCAGCCCCATATTCTCCACCGACTTCACCGACTCGGTGATTCCAGTAGGATTCACCGCCGACAACAGCCAGCTGTACGTCCTGTCGAACCTGGACAGGAACACCAAGGCCCTTTACCTGTTCGACCCAAGCAAACAATCCTTCGTTGAGATGCTCTACGAGAGGGACGACGTGGACCTATCTGGAGTAATGTGGTCCAGGGAGAGGAAAAAGCTCCTGGCCGTGACCTACTACACCGATAAAAACCAGCGCCATTTCTTCGACGATCAGGCAAGGGAGCTCTTCGCCAGGCTTGAGGCTCGCTTTCCGGGCTACTCCGTCGGTATATCCAGCATGAGCAAAGACGAGAGAAAGATGATAGTGGCCATAGCCAGCGACAGGATGCCAGGCAAGCTCTACTACCACGACCTGGACAGACCGGAGGAGTTCGAGCTGGTAGCGAACCTGTATCCTTGGATTGACGAGGATCAGATGGCCCACATGAAGCCAATCAGCTACGTGACCGACGACGGCCTGACCATCCACGGATATCTCACACTGCCGGTGGGAGTGCCAGCGAAGGACCTGCCGGTGGTGGTTAACCCCCACGGAGGGCCGGAGGTGCGTGACATCTGGGGTTACAGCCCCGAGGTTCAGTTCTTGGCAAACAGGGGTATGGCGGTGCTCCAGGTCAACTACCGCATATCGACCGGATACGGCAAGGACTTCTGGATGGCCGGCTTCAAGCAGTGGGGAAGAAAACATCAAGACGATATCACCGACGGGGTGAGATGGCTTATAGAGCAGGGTATAGCCGATCCGAAGAGGATCGCCATATACGGGGCATCCTACGGCGGCTACGCCACCCTGATGGGCCTGATTCGCGACCCGGAACTCTACGCCTGCGGCATAGACTACGTCGGGGTCGCCAACCTGTTCACCCTGCTTGAGTCCATCCCCCCCTACTGGGAGCTGGCCAGGCAGAAGATGTACGAGACCATAGGACACCCTGAGAGGGACGAAGATCTATTCAGGGAGATATCCCCGGTATTTCATGCCGAAAAAATTGCGGTCCCTCTGTTCATAGCCCAGGGAGCCAACGATCCAAGGGTCAAGAAGGCCGAGTCGGACCAGATGGTGGAGGCCATGAAGGCGAGAGGTGTCCAGGTCCAGTACATGGTCAAGGACGACGAGGGACACGGGTTCCACAACCAGGAAAACCGCTTCGACTTCTACAGGGCCATGGAGGATTTCCTGACGGAACACCTCAAGCTCAAGGAGTAAGGACATGAGCTGCCTGCTTGACAGGCCCTATCTTGTCGCCTGGGTCGCCTTCGCGATTCTAGCGTCCCTTCCGTGGGCCATTTTCCTGTGCGGGAGGAAGAGGAAGTGATACTGAGCTCCACGCTGCTCAGGTTGTTGGCCTTTGGCGGATACGGGTTGACCCTAATAATTCTGGCAGGGCAGGCATTTCGCTGGAAGGAGACCAGGCGAAGCTTCTACTTGGGGGGCCGGAGGATATCACTCTGGCCCTCGGTGGGCTCCTTCGGAGCGACGTGGATGAGCGCAGCTTCGCTGCTTGGCTATACGGTACTTCTCCACCAAGAGGGCTACACAGCTTTCACCACCTCCGTAAACGGCTGGATGTTGGGACTTCCCATGTTGCCTTTGGCGATAATCAGGCTCAGAAAAAGCCGAGCCCTTTCACTCCCTCAATGGCTGGAGGACAGATACGACGATGAAAGGCTTCGGTCCCTGTCGGCATTGGGACTCCTTGTCGTCTACACCGTCTACCTGGTGATCCAGTTCAGGGCCTTCGGGGCCATAGTCGGAACTATGTTGGACGTTGGCGACGTGATGGCATCGCTATTGGTCTATCTTTTCGTCCTCTATACCACCTTCGGGGGCCTATCCTCTGTGGTCAAAAGCGACGGACTTAATTTAATAATAATTATACTCGCCGTCACAGTGGCAGCCTGCTCTGTGGTCTCCAAGACCGGCTTACTTCCATCCATACACGATTCGCTCAGGGCGGCGGACCCACAGTCGCTACGGGCCTGGCCCGACAGCGGTGCCTTCGGATCCTTCGCAATGGCCCTGGGCTGGGGTCTGGGTGTGGCGGCAAACCCACAGTACTGTATCAGGCTCATGTCCTGCAAGGACAGAAGGACGTCGATAATGACAGTAGCGGTCAGCTCTTTGGCCATCTCTTGGATATACCTGTGCCTCACCGTGACTGGGCTGGGAGCAAAGGTTCTACGCCCTTTCGTCGCAGGCCCTACCCAAGAGGTGCTCTTCTCAAGGCTTATGGAGTCCATACTGCCACCGCTACCCCTCGCCTTCCTGATGGTCGGGGTCCTGGCCGCAGCGGTCAGCACGGCAAACTCTCAGCTGCTCCTCGCAGCCTCGTCCTTCTGCTACGACCTACAGGGGGAGGGGCGCATACCTTCCAGTGATCCCATGGAGGAGGACGATTTCCTTTTCAGAAACAGGGTCGCAGTGGCCACTATAGCGACGGTCGCCCTGTTTCTGAGCCACCTGCCCCTTCCTGGAATACTACAGTTAGGGCGATACAGCTGGTCCATGGTGGCCCTGTGCTTCCTTCTTCCTCTGTACATGCCTGGGGTCTCGGGCAGGAAAGGGCTTTTCGGGGCCATGGGCTCCGCTCTCATTACCCACAACTGCCTCGTCTGGTTTGCCCACATGGCACCGGAGACAGCCATGCTGCCGTCTCTGGTCCTGGAGGGAGCCCTCTGGTGGTTCTTGGGGGGCAAAAAATGAGGGTTAACCTGGAGACGAGGATCAAGGGGATCGTCACGGGACTGGCTTTTTGCCTCACTCTTGTCCTGATGGGCATGGCCCTGTCCATGGACTTCAGTGAATCGGTCAGGCTTCAGTACAGCCTGATACAGGATCTGGTGTCGCGAGGACCAAGTATGACCTCCGCTCAGGCTGTGGAGATCATGGAGGAACGGGGAAGCAGCTGGAAGGTGACCTCAGGTAAAGGTGATGGCACTCCACTGACCACGTCGGACGGAGCTGTATGGTCCCTCGAGCCAGACCGACAGGCAATATTGGAGTTGGTCCTCCACCGCAGGAGACATCTGCTGGTGGCGGCGATGATCTGCCTGCTTATCTCCGCGGAGATGGCCGTCTTTATGGCCTACTGGATAACAAGGCCTCTGAAGAGGCTCGTATGGGGCTGTGCCAGGGTGGCAAAGGGCGACCTGTCGGACATCCCGACGGAGAAGGCAGGCTCCTACGAGCTGGAGGCCCTCCACGAGGCCTTCAACGAGATGGTCCAGGGTATCAAGGGACGGCAGGAGATGGAGAGGCGGGTATCGAGGATGGAACGGCTAGCCGCCTTGGGTCAGGTGGTGGCAGGGGTCTCACACGAGATAAAAAACCCCCTTGCGTCCATGAGGATACACCTGGACCTTTTGGGGTCCTCGTTCAACGAGGAGGAACAGGAATCCCTGACGGTCCTGAGCTCCGAGCTGGACCGGCTTAATCGGGTGGTGACCCAACTGCTCTCCTTCGCCAGACCAGCCCCTCCCCTTCCGGGGCCGGTGGACCCTGAGGAAGTTCTGGACTGGTGCTACAGGATGGTAAAGGTCAGGCTTCAAAAATGCGGCGTAGGTTGGCATCACCACGTGGAGGAAGGGACCGTCATGTGGGCGGACAGAGGACAGGTACAGCAGCTTCTCCTGAACCTGGTGTTGAACGCTCTTGAGGCTATCGACGAGGGAGGGGAGATACGCCTGTCCGCTGAAAGGGGCTCAGAGGGGACGGTCCTCTCCATAGGGGATAACGGAAGAGGTATCGCGGACGACGTCAAAGACAGGATGTTCGACCCTTTCGTCACCTCTAAGTCCGAGGGGACAGGGCTGGGACTATCGGTGGTTTATAGGATCATGGAGCTACACAGGGGAAGAATAGAGTACAGCTCGTCCCAGGAGGGAACCGTCTTCACCCTGTGGTTTCCCGACGAAAAGGGGGATCAATCTTGAACGTTTGGATAGTCGAGGACGAAAGGCCCCTTGCGGAGGGGCTCAAGGTGGCGTTTAAGAGGAAAGGATACGGCGTAGAGACGACCTCAGGACTGGCTGGGTTGAAGGATCTTCTGGAATCGGGCTCGCCGGAGATAATTTTCCTGGACGTGAGGCTGGAGGACGGAGACGGGCTCAAGGCACTGCCCCATATACTACAGGCGTCCCCAGAGGCGAAGATCATAGTCATGACAGCCTTTGGGGATTCGGCCCTGGTGGTAAGGGCCATAAGGGAGGGGGCCTTCAACTACCTGGACAAGCCCTTCCCTTTAGAGGCGGCCATGAACATGGCCCAGAGGGCATCGGAGGCCATAGGGCTATCCAGAAAGGTCTACAGGATGGAGAGCTCCAGGGCCGTCTCCATGATAGGTTCGTCCTCCGGGGTCAAAAAGGTGAGCGATTTCGTGGCGAAGGTGTCGAAACATCGTGACGTCAACGTTCTTGTGAGGGGAGAGAGCGGAACGGGCAAGGAGGTCGTCGCCCGGATGATCCACAGCTCCTCTGGATGTCACGGGGAGTTCGTAGCAATAAACTGCGCCGCCATACCTGAAACCCTCCTGGAGACCGAGCTGTTTGGCTCTCGAAAGGGATCATACACCGGGTCAAACTCGGACAAAAAGGGCCTCGCCGAGCTTGCAGACGGTGGAACTCTCTTCCTGGACGAGATAGGGGACATGCCCATCTCCCTCCAGGGGAAGCTTCTTCGATTTTTGGACTCTCGTACCATCAGGCCCATAGGCGCGTCCAGAGAGATCCAGGTGTCGTTGAACGTGGTGTGCGCCACCTGCGTCAACCTTGAGACCAGGATCTCCCAGGGAGCCTTTCGATCGGACCTCTTCTATAGAATCTCCATGCTCCCATTGGACCTGCCCCCGCTCAGGGAGAGGGAGGAGGACGTGTCCGAGCTGCTGGGACATTTCGTGGGGCTTTACAGCGAGAGGCTCGGCAGATCTCCACTCATTCCATCCCAGGACGTGGAGGAGGTCTTCTCGTCGTATCACTGGCCGGGCAACGTCAGGGAGCTTAAAAACCTGGTGGAGAGGCTGTTTATACTGAAAGAACCGGGAGATCAGATCATATCCCTTAAGGACCTCCCTCAGGAGATGCTAGACTGTCTTCCGTCGGACCGATCGGAGGAACACCAGGACGGACGTCCCCTTCAACTTCAGGTGGACGACTTCGAGAGAAAATTACTGGAGCAGGCCCTAAACGGATCGGAAGGCAACAGGACCAAGGCCGCATCGGTGCTTGGCCTATCAAGATACGCACTCCTGAGAAGGCTGCAAAAACATGGCATCGATTAACGTAACGCCGTCCACCGTTCAGAGGCTCGAGCTACAGCCTCTGCCCCTTCCGATACTCATTCAAGAGCTGAAGATCCTCACCATGCCACTGCCGGAACTTACCGAACATCTTTCATCCAAGCTGGGGGATAACCTGATATACAGGGTGGATCCCTCTAGATCCATCGGGAACTGGGACGACTGGGAGGATCGGCTGATCTCCCAGCCGTCCATCGGAGACGACCTGATAGTCCAGATGGCGGCTATTCCATCGCTCAAGGGCAGAAGGGACTCCCTATCGCGAGAGCTGGTCGACTGGCTGGACCACAGGGGATACCTAGCAGGGTCGGAAGAGGATATCGCAGAGGACCTTGGGCTAGACCTCGAGTCTCTGACGAATATTCTGGATCAGGCTAGAGGTTGCCTGGATCCACCGGGCATATTCGCCAGGGACCTGACACACTGCCTGCTCCTACAGCTCACCAGGGTGGGAAGGGGAGAAGGCGACGGGGCGACCCTTCTAAGGGAGGCATCGAAAGCCCTCGTCTCAGGGGGCCACTCTCAAGCCGCCACATCCCTAGGATGGACGGAAAAGAGGACCAAGGCAGCGATAGGCGAGCTATCCCGCCTCGATCCCTCACCCGGAAGGACAGAGAGAGCCTTTCCGATTGTGCCGGAGGTGGCCCTCTATCCCGATGGGATCAGGGCGGCGGTCCTGCTGGAGCAGAACTTACCAAAGATAAGGATGACCCCGCTGGAGTGGGACGACAGCAAAATAGACGCGATGAGCAAAGAAGGCCTGAAGGTGGTCAAGGATATGGCCAGACGGCACGCCACCAAGATCGGAGTGGCTCTGGCGCTGGGGAGAATACAGAGGAGCTACCTTACCGGCATCTCCCCCGTCCCAGGATCAGCTACACTTGAGGACGTCGGAGACAGGACGGGATACTGCCTCTCCACCGTTCAGAGGACCGCCTCCTCCACCTGGGCCACGACCCCAAGGGGGACCATGCCGCTCTCAAATCTCTTCAGCAGGCCGATAAGGGCCAGACCGGACATGTCGGTCGCACAGCTACGGTGGGCCATAGAAAAGCTGGTAGCAGAAGGGCATAGGAGCTCTCGCATAGCGAAAGATCTCGGGATACCGGTCAGGACCGTCTCCTGGCACAGAGCCAAAATTGGAAAATAGCGTTTCTTTTCGCCTTCCCTTTGGTATATGATGAATATACCCAGCGACAGAAGGGAGGTGGGGAGATGAACATCCTCAAAAAACTAGCGGTTACGGTGGGATTGTGCCTTTTCATATGGAGCTCTCCCTGTCCTTTATCCGGGGGGTCGGACCCTGTCGACATCTCCGGTAAGAGAGCTCTGATGATAGGGTCATATCACATAGGTTTTCAAGCAACATCTCAACAGATAGACGGTGTAAGATCGGTTCTTGAGCCCCAAGGCGTGCTCCTGGACGTCGAGTTTATGGACACAAAACGCCTAGGTCATAAGGAAGACCTGGAGGAATTCAGTTCTTACCTGGCCTACAAGATATCTAGGCTACAGCCTTACGATATTGTCCTGCTGGGTGACGACGCGGCGTTGCATTTCGCCCTGAGCGAGAGCCGTGACCTTTTCCACTCCACCCCCATGGTTTTCTTCGGGGTCAACGATGTAAACCTGGCACTGGAGCAAAACGGCAATCCACGGATAACCGGCGTCGTTGAGGCCGTCTCTATGAGGGGGACCATAGAGCTTATCAAGAGGCTACAGCCGAACGTGAGGGAGATAATAGCGGTCGTAGACGGCCAGCCTTCAGGTCAGGCCGATCTCAAAAAGTTCATGTCCAACCAGGACATCTTTCCAGAAATATCATTTTCCTCCATCCCGCTGGACAGGTTGACCTGGGAGGAGTCGGCGAAAAAGCTGAGGGATATCTCTGGGACGGACAAGGCAGCCCTGCTGCTCTCCGCCTACTGCGACAGGGCAGGGGAAAACAGGTCCTTCGAGGTTGGGCTTTCATCGATACTGGAGAACCTATCCATACCCTGTTACCACCTCTGGCTCCACGGACTGGGAAAGGGCATGTTGGGGGGGAGGGTGATCTCCCAATACGACCAGGGGAGATCAGCTGCCCAGATGGCCGTCAGGATCCTCAGGGGGACGCCGGCAGACTCCATCCCCGTGTTGACCGAGAGCCCCAACAGACACGTCCTCGACCTGGACGTCATGAAGCGTTTCTCGATACCCCTGTCCAGAGCTCCAGAGGGATCGGAGATATTGAACAAGCCGTCCCTACCGCCCCACGGCGGGGCAAACCCGTGGCTACCGATAGCTATCGGGCTATCCGCAGGTGGAGTCATCTCGTTTATGGCGATCGCGGTCTGCCGCAAGAGGGAGGGACACAGTAAAGAGCTGGAGACCCTGGTACAGGACAGGACGTCCAAGCTGGAGAAAAGCAAGAAAGAGGCTATGTTCCTGGCCGCTAAGGCACAGGAGGAGGCGAGAAAAGCCCAAGATACCCTGGACAGATTGGCGAGATCCGAGGCAATGCTCATAGAGGCTAAGGAGGCAGCGGACAGGGCAAACAGGGCCAAAAGCGACTTCCTGGCCACAATGAGCCACGAGATTCGAACCCCTTTAAACGCCGTGATAGGTTTGAGCCGGATTTTGATGAAAGACGGCCTATCGGAGAGGCAAAAGAGCCAGATCTCCGGCATCAACGGATCGGCCCTATCGCTGCTCGGGATAATAGACGACATTCTGGACTTCTCCAAGATAGAGGCAGGCAGGATGGAGATAGAGAGGATACCGTTCCTGCTGGAGGAGGTTTTGTTGGAGTCCATAGGGGCTGTCTCTCTGGAGGCGGAGGCCAGGGGAATAGAGATCCACGTGGACAAATCCCCGACGATCCCACAGACCGTGTCAGGGGATCCTCTGCGGTTGCGACAGGTCATGAACAACCTGCTGAGCAACGCGGTCAAGTTCACCGAACAAGGGGACATAGTCATATCGGTGAAGGAGGTCTCCAGAGACGAGGAGAACGTAGAGGTCGAGCTGTCAGTGTCAGACTCAGGGATAGGCATGACTGATGAACAGCTCGGGAGGATATTCGAGCCCTTTATACAGGCGGACAGCTCGACAACCAGAAAGTATCGAGGGACGGGTCTTGGCCTGGCCATATCCAAGAGGCTATGCGAGCTTATGGGGGGAAATCTGAGGGCAAAGAGCGCGCCAGGGAAGGGAAGCGCCTTCACCTTCTCGATACCGCTGGGAATCAGAGACCGCTCGGACAGGTTAAGGACTAAAAACAGCCTCTCCGGGCTCAAAATCCTGACTGTTGACGACAACCCCATAGCCAGGAAGATATTGAGCAAGGTCCTGGCCTCCATGGGCTTTGAGGTCGAGACCGTCTCCAACGGAAAGGACGCCATCGCCAGACTGAAGTCCGAGGAGGAGGAAGGACGCCCCTTCAAGCTGGTTATAATGGACTGGAAGATGCCCGGCATGGACGGCCTTGAGACGGCCCAGAGGATATTGCAGAACGGGTTAAACCATCCTCCAAGCATGCTGATGGTTACGGCTCACAGAAAGACGGAGGTCCTTGAGAGGGCCCTTAAGGCCGGTTTCTCCTCTGTGCTGACGAAACCGGTGCAGCCGTCGTCGCTTCTGGACGCTATCGTTGCCCTATCCGAGGGCAAGCTCCCCTCCGTAAAACGGACGGAAAAGTCCGTTTCCCTCGACCTAAAAGGGGCCAAGGTGCTTCTGGCCGAGGATAACGACATAAATCGAGACGTAGCGCTTCAGTTTCTTCTCGATGCGCAGGCAAACGTGACCGAGGCAAGAGACGGCAAGGAAGCGGTGGACCTAGCGTCAAAGTCCGACTTTGACCTGATACTGATGGACATACAGATGCCCAAGATGGACGGCCTGGAGGCCACCAGAACCATACGATACAGGGAGACCGACGTACGAACCCCGATAATAGCCATGACGGCACACGCCATGAAAGGGGACAGGGAGAGGTGCATCGAAGCGGGAATGGACGACCACATCCCCAAACCTGTGGACCCGGACATACTTATAGCCACAGCATACAGATGGATCTTCGGCAAAAGCGATGGAAAGCCGGTCCCTAACGTCAAGCAGGAAGAGTTTGAGGAAAATGCCCAGTTTCCAGGGATCGATCTCGCCGCAGGGCTAAAGAGGGCAGGTGGCGACAGAAACAGGTATAGATCGCTGCTGGACAAGTTCATCAGGGAATTTTTCCCACTCGGGAAAAGCGCCATGGAATCGCTTAACGCAGGAAACGTTCAGGAATCATCCAGACTGATCCACTCCATGAAGGGGGCGTCTGCCACACTTGGGCTCCTGGACGTACAGCGGCTATCCGAGGACCTGGAGAACTCCATCGCCTCGGGGAACCTAGAGCTGGACCATATATGGCGAGAGCTTCAGGGGCTTGAGCAAGAGATCCGAGAACTACTGTCTTGCCTCGGAGACAGCGAGTGCGTCGAGGCGATAGAGGTTAAGGGGATAACCACCGAGGAAGCTCTCGGTGTCCTATCTTCAATCAGGGGATACCTCGACGTGAGGCAACCTAGGCCTATACTGGACTATCTGGAATCCTACAGTTGGCCAGATGGGGTATCGGAGGACATCGACCGTATAAAGGACATGGTGTCTCGATATCGATTCAAGGACGCCTATCCCCCTTTGGACTCGGCGATGGAAAAGCTGGGCGGTGAACTAGGATGAAATCAGAAAGAGGGACCATCCTAGTGGTTGACGACACGGAGATGAACATAGACTTCCTGCTTTCCTTCCTGTCGGAAGAATACGATGTGAGCGTCGCGACCAACGGATGGGACGGGATAGATCTGGCCTGCTCCATAACGCCTGACATAATCCTGCTGGACATAGTCCTTCCGGACATAGACGGCTTCCAGGTCTGTAGCTGCCTCAAGGACGACGAAAGGACCTC
>CAYNAN010000020.1:0-29679 GCA_964395085.1 uncultured Synergistaceae bacterium | reverse complement strand
CTGGCTCTTTTGGTCAAAGTCGGGGAGGAGACCTACGCTATTCCCCTTGAGAACGTCGACGAGACCATATTGGTCAGAAAAGAAGACCTCAAGAGAATGCATGGAAAACCTGTGACTTTGCTTCGGGGAGAGGTTCTATCCCTAGGGGACCTGGCGGTCACGCTTGACACTCCTCAGGAAGACGAGGATCGGCACGAATACCCTGTAGTGGTCGTAAGGGTAGGCAGGAATAAAATTGGTTTCATAGTTGATGCGCTAGTCGGCCAGCAGGAAATAGTCATCAAATCGCTGGGCAGAATTCTCTCCAAGATAAAGGGCATCGCCGGTGCCACCATATTGGGGGACGGCAACGTGGCCCTTATACTTGATGTAGGGTCCCTTCACGTCAGAGTTTAGGAGTAGATGGTTATAATGGAATATTCAGATTTTAATCCTATTCATCTCGATGCTATCAGAGAGGTGGTCAACATAGGCGCTGGTAACGCCGCTACAGCTCTTTCCGAGATGTTAGGAAAGCCCGTCGACATGGGGGTTCCAAACGTGGAGTTGGTGTCCATCTACGATATCTCGGAGCGTTTTGGTCCAGAGGAGGACTTTGTCGCTGCGATATACACCCATGCGGAAGGAGCTTTTCCGTGTAACCTAATTTTCATACAGGACGAGGATGCCGCGCAGGGGCTTGTCGACGCTATGTTCGTTGCGAGGATGAACACCGACGGCAGGGAATTTCCCCCCGAGATGAGAGACAGTGCGCTAGGAGAGTTAGGCAATATAGTGTTGAGCTCCTTTCTTAACGCTGTTAGCCGGATGATAGGATCGGACTCCCTGTCCATATCGGTCCCAGGTGTAGCCCACGATATGTTGGGGGCCATTCTACAGTTTGTGGCCTCCATCTTCGCTCAGTCAGGAGAGTTGGCCTTGTTGGTCAACACCACCCTTCAGTTGGAGCAGGACGGTTCGGATCTGAAGGGCAATCTCATGATGGTCCCCGATCCAGGAGCGCTTGAGACGCTCTTGGCTAAACTGGGGGTGCTTTAATGGAGAAGGCGCAGCACGTCGGGATGGCCGATGTCGTATTGGTCAAACATCCTGGTAAGATGGTTTCTCTGGGGCTAGGGTCATGTATTGGCCTGGTCATATACGATGATTCGACGAAACTAGCGGCTATGGCCCACATAATGCTTCCAGAGAGCCGTGGCGGCAAGGACAACACCAAGCCGGGAAAGTTCGCAGACACCGCGGTTCCTACCCTTATCGACATGCTTGTGAAGGCGGGGGCCAAGCGGGAGAAGTTCAAAGCCAAGATGGCTGGAGGCTCTCAGATGTTCAACGTCCCCGGATCTAAGTCCGGTTTTCTGGCCGTGGGAGCCAGAAACGCCGAGGAAACAGAGAAGCATCTGAAGCAACACGGCATAAAACTCGTCGCCTCCGATACGGGGGGTAATAGAGGTAGGAGCGTT
Organism: uncultured Synergistaceae bacterium; assembly: GCA_964395085.1. Lineage (GTDB taxonomy): Bacteria > Synergistota > Synergistia > Synergistales > Dethiosulfovibrionaceae > Dethiosulfovibrio. Next base: position 28,219 of record CAYNAN010000020.1, on the reverse strand, counting down.
GAGTTCTCCACCGATGACTGGATTTTGGTGGTAAAGACTCTTGGCACAGGAAAACAGGGTATCTGATCTACGCCGGGGAGGGGGACATCTATGCCTTCGAAAGAGGACGATCTTCTGTGGCAAAGGTATAAGGCCGATCCTGACCCAGATGGCAAAGAGGCAATAGTTCGTCGCTATCTTCCGTTGGTGAAGTACGTGGTCGCTAGAATGACCGTCACGCCACCCTCCGGAATGGATTACGAGGATCTGGTTAGTTTCGGCATAATGGGGCTTTTGGATGCGGTCGAGAGATTTGAACCTGAAAGAGGTTTCTCCTTTCAGACCTTTGCCGTTCCTAGGATAAGAGGGGCCGTCTTGGATGAGCTTCGCAAGTGCGATTGGTTCTCTCGTACCGGGAGAGAGAAGCTCCAACGATTGGAAAAAGCCACAGAGAGGCTTTTGGTGCGAGGGGTTGCCCTGGACGACGAGGCTCTTAAGGATGAGCTTGACGTGGACGACCGTTCCTATCGAGAGATGCTGGAACTGGCCTCACGGGGGTATGTCGTCTCCCTGGACGAGGTTATGGCACTTGAGGAGGGAGATGTCCAAAAAGGGGAGATCCTGGCCGATCCGGGGCTGTCTGCCCAAGAGATATTGGAGAGGAAAGAGGATGTGGAGAAGGTCGTTTCCGCTCTGGAAAAATTGCCAGAGAGAGAGAGGCTTGTGGTCTCCATGTACTATCTGGAGGAGTTGACTTTGAAGGAGATAGGCCTGGTTTTGGGGGTTACCGAGTCCAGGGTGTCCCAGATTCACGGAAAGGCCATAGCCACCATCAAGGCCAGGTTAAAGGGCTAGTCCTTCCCCCTGGACCACCCGGTGAGATCAGGAGGTGTTTTTTGCATGGACCGAGTAAGGATCGAGAAAAACGAAGAGGGTATCTACCTTTCGGTCGCAGAGGGGGTGTCCCTCTCGGAGGTTCTGGATGCCCTGGAGAAGGAGCGCCTGTCGGACATAGAGCCTAAGTTGGTGGAGCAGGCCCTCTCTTTGCCGGGCAACAAGGTCAGAATCCTGGAGGGTCAGGTCAATCGTCCAGCTCGCATAAACGTCGATATCTCTAGGGACTCTTTGGTCGCCAGGATCGCGGTGGAGCCCCCTGAGGGGTCCTTTCCATGGCCCTCATCCGCAGAGCTGAAGGCGACGTTAGATGTTAAAGGAATTATATACGGAATAGACGAGGGTGCTTTGCTTAAGATAGTGGAGGATAAAATCTCCGATCAGTGGGTCGAGGTAGCCCACGGCGCTCCACCGATCGACGGCAAGGACAGCGAGGTCGAGTACAAGGTCGAGTTCGGAAGTGCCAAACCGTTGGATCAGGGAAACGACGGCAAGGTGGACATGAAGCAGCTTTCAACGGTTACGGTCGTTCGCAAAGGGGATCTTCTGGCTACCAGGACGCCCTTTACCGAGGCACACGACGGTATAAGCGTTCAGGGCAAGACGCTTAAGGCTAAAAACGGTAAGGACAGGAAGCTGCCTGCCGGGCAGGGAACCGTGGCTTCAGAGGACGATACAGCTCTGTACGCTGACCAGGATGGTCACTTGGTTATAAGGGGTGGCGTTCTAGACGTGCTCCCGGTATATGTAGTGCCGGGGGACGTAGACTACAGCGTTGGGAACATAAATTTTATTGGCTCCGTTGAGGTTAAGGGCGCGGTCAGGGACGGTTTCGAGATAAAGACTACCGGTAACGTTCATATCTCTGGCGTAATAGAGGGCGCGCGAATCGAGACCGACGGAGACCTGGAGATAAAGGTTGGGGTATCCGCTGGCAACAAAGGGCTCCTCAAAATAGGGGGGTCTTTGACCGCTGGCTATATAGATAAGGCAAACCTCGAGATCGGAGAGAACATCCAGGTGAAGGATTCCATAATGCACAGTGATGTCTCTGCTGGAAAAAACGTAGTAGCCGGCGTCGGTGGCGGCAAGGGGCAGATAGTCGGAGGGAAGGTACAGGCTGGAGTCCTGGTCCACTGTGTGACTCTAGGTAGCCAGATGGGAACTAAAACAGAGGTTCACGTTGGGGTCTCTCCCCAACTCGCCAACAGGAAGACGGAGCTGAGCTCTCTGATAGCCGAGAATCAGGAAAAATTAGGCCAAATAGACACTAACATAGGCTTTCTTAAAAAACTTGAAAAAAAAGGTAAGCTTGACATAGAAAAAAGAACTATTCTTTTAAAATTAACAAAGGGAAGTTTTCAAATTCAATCGCTTCTCTCTCAATGGAACAAGGAGCTAGAGGACTTGGACGCAAAGGTGGAGAGGAGCAGGTACGACGCAAAGGTTCGCGTAAGGGACTGGTGTTATCCTGGGGTGTCCATATCCATGAGGGGATGTACATACCTTGTGAGGGAGGATATGAGGTTCATAACCTTTATGTACCAGGATGGAGAGATAAAGGCCTTGCCATATGACAGGTAACTCCGAGAGGAGTGATTTAGCGTGATAAACCCTATAGATCATCAGCTCTCCTATTGGAAGGTTGAGAAAAACGCTGAGACCAATAAGGATCCAGCTTCAAGCGCCAGACAGGAGATGGAGGGTCAGAGCTCGGTAAAAGAGGCAGAGAGGCGAGACTCCTCTGTCCAGTCCGGGGACGAGTCCAGAGAGTCCCAACGCTCTGGCGTAGGAGATAGGGATGCCCGGCGTCATAAACAGAGATCGTCCGGTAGAGAGAAAGAGGAAGCGGATGAAAAAGTGACCGAAAAAAAAGAAGGTCTAGACCTCTATGCCTGAGTCTCCTATCCTGGGCTACATTAAAGTCGATGCGGAGGAGGGGGGATTCAGAGGAGCTCTGCTGGTGGTCGATCACAGAGGGATCCCTCTGGATTTTCGTTACACAGATACCGTGTCCCCGACGAAGCTGGAGAGGGTTCTCTATGGGGATGCGTTGGAGGTGTACGTCAGGGAAGAGGTCATCCTTGGAAGCCTGCTGGACGCTGTTGAGGCCAAGCCCCATCTCTGGATATGCGGAGATCGCCATTTGGTCTCCCCCGTTGCTCTGAGATCCAAGATACTGTCCGTGACTTTGGAAGCCTCCAACCGTAACTCTATGGATGAGCCAGGTCAGCTATCCCCGATGCCGGAGGAAGGATATTATCTCCTTCAGGTCAACCTGATGGGGCCTCCTTGCCGTCTCTCGGTCCTTTCCGAATCCGACTCAGCCAAGGCCGCCTCTGTGCTGGTCGATGCCGGTGCCACCATGGATGTATTGGAGCCCTTCAGCAGAATAGACAGGGCTCTGGAGTCCCTGGACTGATCACTAGGGGAAAATCAACGATATGGGATCCATAAGAGAGGGTATCAAGCGGTTTTTTCTGGGCAGGGTTTCGGTGAGGGGGATAGGGATCCCTCTTGTTGACCGACAAGATCTGGAAATACTTTCACACCGTAGGTTTACGGAGGTATTCAAGCTTCGTCCCGACGTGTCCGTGGCTGAGGCCCGTTTTGCGACTTGGAACAGCGGCTTGGCTAAGGGACATAGGCTTGATCTCTTTATATCTCCCCCTAAGGCTAAAGGCAACTCTCTTTTACTGGACTTCAAGGCCCATGTGTCGGGGGGGAAGGTCGTTTCTACCAAAGTTAAGACAAGGAACGGTATTAAGTCGATATCGTCTTTGCCTCAAAGGAGGCTTAATCTAGCGTCCTATACGTCCGATAAAAAACGAAGAAAAGAGATTCTGGCTCTCTTCTATCCGGTTATAAAAGAATGTGTCGTAAAAAGTGCTCTGGAAAAAGAGAGCGGATGGCTTTACGTCTGGTATAATCCATCATGTTACGGCTCTCCCCACATGCTCTGTCTGGTTCCAGACCCAGGAAAAAGGCCTCCTTTGGCCTGGAGATGGCTGTAGCTACGGTGAAGATACACCGTAAAAAAAGGAAGATACGAAAGGAGACCCCAAGGGGACGCAATGGAAGAGAACAGAACTGTTAAGGAAACGGCTCCTGCTAGCCCAGGAGATGTGGTCACTGGAGTGATAGAGCAGGTTATGCCTTATGGAGCCTTCGTCCGGCTGTCATCTGGACAGAGGGCTATGGTGCATATATCTCAGCTATCCCACAACTTCGTCAAGGATGTAGCCGACGTGGTAGCGGTTAATCAGGAAATAACCGCTAAGATCATCAAAATCGACGATAAAGGACGAATAGACCTCTCCATAAAGGCTATGAGCGAGCCTCCTGCCCGTCCTGCGAGACCTGCGTTCAAGAGGCCTACCGGGCCAGCCCCTGTCGGCATGCCCAGGGACACCGCCCCTCGAACCCCTGAAGAAGATTTTGAAAAAAAATTGTCAAACTTCATGAAGAAGAGTGAAGAGAAAATAGCCACACTGAACACCGTAAACAAGTCCAGTGGTCGAGGCACCAGAAAAAAGGGCGGTCGCTAGCCCTGTGTCAGTGAAAGGCAGTATTATGTCCCCTTCCGATCTGGTATTGGTCTCTGGTCAGATGGGGGGAAGACGGTTCGATCCGTCCGGCGTCGCCAGCGTGGCCAGGAGATGCCGTTGGGGAGTCCCACAGGTGCTTAAATGCTATCCTCTGAGGGACGGTTGGCCCTTCCCCACCACCTACTGGCTTTCCTGTCCTTGGCTCATAAAAATAGCGGGGGCTTTAGAGTCCAATGGCGGTGTGTCCAGCCTGGAGAATTTTTTAAGTCAAGATAGATCCAGCTGGATAGAATATCAGATGTTGCACGGGCTTATCAGGCTATCCATGATGAGCGACGGTGAGAGACGTTTTTTGAGGCTGTATCGCAGGTCGGTCTGGGACTCCCTGAGACACGGTGGAATCGGAGGTATCAGTTATGCTAGGTCTCCCGATCTTTCTGTAAAGTGTCTTCATCTTCAGATAGCCTCCTGGCTGGCTCTTGGGCATCATCCAGGTCGACCTTGGTTGATAGAACACGTACCTCATACCAGCTGTGAAAATCGCCGTTGTCTGGTGGAATAAGCCCATTCCCCTTGACAAAAAAACCTCAAAAGAGTAATATACCCAAGCGTTCTTGAACGAACGAGAGTCGTTAGCTCAGTCGGTAGAGCACCGGACTTTTAATCCGGGTGTCGTGGGTTCGAATCCCACACGACTCACCATTGCGGTCCCATCGTCCAGAGGTCTAGGACACCGCCCTTTCACGGCGGCGACGCGGGTTCGAACCCCGCTGGGACCGCCATTGTCCGTATGCCGATGTAGCTCAGTTGGTAGAGCAGCGCACTCGTAATGCGCAGGTCTCCAGTTCGAATCTGGACATCGGCTCCAGTGATAGCAAGGGGATTCTCGGCGAAAATCCGAGAATCCCTTTTTTGTATGAAAGTAGGCGATTTAACCTTGGCTGAGAGAAGGATACTTTTTGTTCGTCACGGAGAGACCGACTGGAACTCTCAGTTACGTTTCCAGGGATCTATCGACATACCTCTTAACCGGATTGGCGAGGATCAGGCATCCAGGCTTTCCGTCCGATTGAAAAAATGGGACCCCGATCGTTGTTTCTCCAGCCCTCAGATTAGGGCTCTAAAGACCGCTAAAATAGTCACCGAGTCGCTGGACAGGGCGTGTCAGCCTGAGCCTTTGGAGGAGTTGAGGGAGATATCCTTTGGAGTGTGGGAAGGGCAACCGATAGGGGACATAATGAAAAATTACGGAGATGACTATCTGAGATGGAGGGAGGATCCCTCCGCTTGGTGCCCACCTGAGGCGGAGAATTTTCAATCCGTACAGGCCAGGGTAGGAGATGCCATCGGCTTTATCATGGATCAACCGGGAGATCGTTTCTTGGTCGTAGCTCACGGAGGAACCATCCGTGCCGCCATCTCCTATCTCTTCGGACTTCCTGCTACATCGGTGTGGAAGATAAGACTGGGAAACTGTGCTCTGACGGGAGTCTCCTTTTGGGAAGGTCGTCCTAATTTGCATTTCATAAATGACTGTGTGCACTCCAACGTGCCTAAAGAGGTGCTGTCATCTCTGTCGGTCGATCTGTAAAAACATGTCCTAATCCTCCAGTTGCTGGTACAATATACGACGGTTATGGAGGGAGGTCTGAATATGAGCGATGAACGGCTGTCGCCACAGGACGAGATCGCTCTGTGGAACGACCTTAAGAACGGCGATAACGAGGCCAGGGAAAAGATTATACTATCCTATCGGCCAATGGTGTTTTGGATAGCTAAAAAATTTAGGGTTCCCTGCGATATCTATCCTGACCTGGTTCAAGAGGGTATGGTTGCCCTCATAAACTCCGTCGATAATTTTGACCTCGCTAAAGGATTTCGTTTTACTACCTACGGTTATTACAGGATAAAGGGGCAGATGTTGAACTTTCTACAGAGAAAGGAATCTAAGGCCCCAATCCCGATGGAGGATATGGACGAAGAGCTTCAAGATCCCTTCTCTCCAGACGCCATAGAGTCGGTTTTGGACCTCAGAAACGGTCTCAGTCACCTTCCCGAGAGGGAGGCCAGAATACTGTCCGATATGGTTTTAGAGGGGAAGAGCGCCAAGGAGATCGCCGAAAGGGAGAGCATGGACGTCAGCCACGTCTACAGGCTTCGAAGAAAAGCCCTGGGATGGCTTAGATCTTGGTTTCTGCCCGATGCCACTACAAGGGCGTAAAAGGGGATACTTCCTAAGCATATAACAGACTGCTAGGAGGCTCCCCCTATGGAAAATAAAATAAAAAAAGTTCAAAGATGGTTGGAACGATGCGTAGACGCCTGTAAATCCAGATCCTGGGAGAACGCCCTCGCCGATATGGAGTGTGCTACTGCTGAGCTCGAGTCTGCAAGAAAAGAGCTTTGGTCCGTTGTGGATGGCTCAAGGGCTGCTGCCAGGTCCAGACGGCGTACTAGGAGATTAGAGGCCTCCTGCGTCGCCACAATCCTGGTGCTAATGTCGGCTATACCGGTTGCCATGCCAGATCCTGTGAAAAAGGCGGTCCAGTCCATGGGATGGGAGGACCAGAGGGCTATGCTCGAGTTTCTAACGAGGGACGAAAAGGTTTTGATAACGTCCTTGAGAAAGAGCCTCAGTAGCGCGAATCGTTTTGAGGGTATAGAGGACAGGGATGATGTCCCCTCTATTGCTTCTGATGTCTCGGTTGCCTCTGTGCCTAGGACTGTTCAAAAGAGGGAAAGTAAGCCACTCAGGAACAATGTTTTAAGGGATGCTGATGGACCTATCGCATTGGACGAGATGGTGCAGCTTCTTGAGATAGGCCAAAAGGCCCTTAGAGGAAACGAGGGTCTTATAATTCTGGAAGAGCAGGGAAAGAAATGACATCTGGAAGGAGAGATTTGCGTGATAAGAGCGAGGATGGCTCTTGCTTTGCTGGTGGCGATGCTTTTTGCATCCCTGTCCGTAGCGGAGGCGGCTCCTGAGGTTACCATGTTAGAGGTGGAGGGCAACAGCCAGATAGTAACACAGCACATTCTGGAAGTCGTCAACACCAAAATAGGAGAGCCTCTGGACCAGGAAACCCTTAAAAAGGACATAGAGGCCATATACGGACTTGGCTTTTTCTCCTACGTCGACGCCATGGTGGACCCCTATATGGGAGGAGCCAAGGTCACCTATGTGGTCACGGAGAACCCAATAGTCGAGAAGGTTGAGTTCATAGGGAACACCGTCTACAGCGACGAGGACCTGATGAAGCAGGTGTTCACAGCCCCTGGGACGGTCTTCAATAGGGTGTTTTTTCGCCACGACCTACAGAGGATCAAGGAGAAGTTCCAGGACGATGGCTACGTAATGATGAGGGTCAAAGACGTCGAGGTGGAGGGTGGTCTCGTAAAGGTATATATAATCGAGCCCAGAATAGGCGACATAGTCATCCAGGGTAACAGACGGACCAAAACCTATGTCATAAAGAGGGCCATAACCGTCAAAGAAGGCGACCTCTTTAACTCCATAATCCTGCGTCACGCGATAAACAAAGTGAGAGGTCTGGGCTATTTCGAGGACGTCTCGGTCGGGTTCGAGCCAGCGGTAAACGACCCGGAGGATGTTGACCTCATCCTGACGGTACAGGAACAAAAGACCGGCAAGATCTCCTTCTCAGTTAGCCACGGCTCCAGCAGCGGCTGGGGCGGCGGTATAGGCTACTCCGATTCCAACCTGTCAGGTAGAGGTGTTACATTCGACATAGGCTTTGAGCTGGGTGATTACGAAAAATACTGGGCTTCCCTCTCAAGCTCCTACATGGACGAAAAGACCTTTGCATGGAAGATAGGCGTCTACAGCAGGGAGTTCGAGGATCGTTCCTACTGGGACAGGAGCATGGGATACGATAGCGAGCTGTTCGAATACGACGAAAAGCGTAAGGGCGGTTACATCGGGGCGGGTCGTAACTTCAAGGGGGACGACAAACTGAGTTGGTTTGTGACCCTAGACTGGCACGACAGTGACGTGACTTTCAAGACCGGCTCCAAGGACATATTCGACAAGGTCACGGAAAACGGCGGGACCGGTGGGACCACCTTCTCCGCCACTGCGCAGGTCACCAGGAACAACCTGGATCCCTACTTGAGCTACAGAAAAGGCGATGTCGAGAGCATATCCGTAGAACAGGCCATGAAGTTCATGGGTGGAGATTGGAACTTCACAAAGTACTGGTTTGAGGGCAAGTTCTTCATGCCGATCATGGGAGTGGAGGATTTGTTGGACATGCGAATGAAGAAGGACAACCCGATGCTCTTCGCCGCAAGAATAAGAGCTGGTTCATCAACTGGTTCCCTTCCCTGGATAGAGAGATACGATCTAGGCGGCGCCACTACCCTCAGAGGCTACGACTCGGGGCAGTTCAAGGGGGAAGAGTTACTCCTTGGAAACTTCGAGCTACATCTTCCCATTGAGGACGCGTTTGCCCTGGTGCTCTTCTACGACGTCGGCAACACGGAATTGAGCTTCTCCGATATGAAGGACAATTACGGTCTGGGTGTGAGGGTGAAAACCCCTATGGGTAACCTTCGTCTGGACTACGCCACAGGCGATGATGACTCTCAGTTCCACTTCGGCTTTGGCGAGATATTCTAAGGTAAAGAGGGCTGTGGCGGCCGTCGCAGTCGCCACGGTCCTCTTTTTTTTGCCGTCCAAGATGAGCGCTTCTCCCTCCGTGGTAGGCCCTCCCTTCTGGTTGAACCAAGCAGCAGAGAGAGCCTCAGATGCCGTATGGTCCGAGCTTATCGGCAAAGGCCTGTCCGACTCCTCGATGATAAAGACCTTCTCCCTCGTGATGGGCAGGCTTTTCTCCGGCTACGATGTGGTCGTGAAAGAGGCAGCTGAAGGGCTGTCGCTTAGGCTTATCCCAAAGGGGCCTACCCTGTGGGATGTGGCGGTAGTCTATCCCGATATCCCTGAACCTTCCCTTTCATGGCTGAGGAGCGACGGTGATGAGGTTATGTCGGACCTAAGATCTGAACTTGTGTCGGTCCCCTATAAGGCGATATCCTGGGGTGATGAAGCCCTAAGGGGGCTGGTGGACGATGTCATTTCCCGTCACATGCCAGGATGGCGTGGATCGGTAGTGGTCAGACTCAAGGACGACGTGGCGATACTGGAGCTGTCCGTGTTCCCCGCTCCTCCCCTGGTCCTGGCTACCTACCCCACCATATATTCCGGGACCCTGCCCAATCTACTCAGAGAGGGTCTCAGGGAATCGCTGGTGAAGGATATGTCCCCTATAATTGGCCTGCCGGTATCTTGGATAGACGAACACCGTGTCGAGGTGGACGAATGGGCCACCAAATCCCTGGAGAGGCGAAACACAGTATCCAAGTCCGACTCCAAGGTCTCTATTTCGGTGAAGCCGGAAGAGATAGCAAGGGTGGAGGGCACGGTTGAGAGCCGTCGTTACGTCCTGAAGGGCTGGCTTTCCGCCCACGCTGGAGCCCAGGGGCGTCCTCCTGAGTTTGGGCTTCACCTAGGTAGGATAGTCCAGGTTATCCCCGACTGGGACTGGGAGCTCTACGTCGAGGCTATACTCGAGCTTGAGGAGTGGGAGCTGGAAAGCAGATGGGGAGTCCGCTGGGCTGTCAATGGGCCTCTTTGGTTGGGCTTTGAGTACACAGCTCCAGACGACTATCTGTGGTATCGACTGTGGATCAAGGGGAACAAAAAGGGTCCCTATCTCTGGTGGCGTTACAGCGAGGAGAGCGAAAATCAGGGCGCTTTAGGGTATCGTCTAAATCAGACCATATCGCTGGAGCTCCACTACGACGATAGGCACGACGACCGTTGGAGCATAAGGGCTGTCGGGGACCTTTGACCTCGCGAGAGGAGAGATCTTTTGTGAAATATTCTTTGTCGGAGCTTGCGTCCATTTTGAGTGGTGATGTTGTCGGGAACGGAGCGCTTTTGGTTAATTCCATATCTTCCCCGGAATCGCCCAAGGACGGATCCGTTGTGGTCGTTATGACGGAAAAAAACAGAGCCAAGATCCCGCTCGGCGTCCCTATCGTGGGCCATATCGGTCTGTTTGAGCCGGGTCGGTCCGGCATCTCCGTGTCCGATCCTAGGTTGGCTATGGCTTTATTGCTGGGACTGTTTCGGCCTGTGCCGGAGGTCTCGTGGGGAATAGATAGATCGTCGGTGGTCCACCAAACTGCCAAGACAGCCGAAGACTGCTGTATCGGTCCCCTCTGCGTCCTCTCTAAAGGGGCTAAAGTTGGGTCGGGAACCATCCTAAGAGGAAGGGTTTTCCTTGGCGAAAACGCCTCGGTGGGAGAGAACTCCGTTATAGAGCCAGGCGTCACGGTGTATGACCGGTGTAAAATCGGGTCCAGGGTGATAATCCACGCAAATTCGGTTATCGGGGCCGATGGTTTTGGCCACATACCGGCATCCGGCGACAGGGGAACTATCAAAATCCCACAGATCGGTTCCGTTGTGATAGAGGATGACGTCGAAATAGGGGCCTGCTCGTCCGTCGACAGAGGGACCATCGGCGATACCGTGATAGGCGCTGGAACCAAGCTGGACAACCACGTTCAGATCGGCCACAACGCCGTTACTGGCAGGGATTGCATAATTGTCTCCCAGTCGGGTATGGCGGGGAGCTCCGTCATAGAGGATAGGGTTATTCTGGCGGCTAAAAGCGGTGTTCAAGAGCATATCAGGGTAGGCAAGGATGCCGTGGTGGCCGCATGCGGAGGTGCCACGAAGGACGTACCACCAGGGGCTGTAGTCTCTGGCTTTCCTGCAAGGGATCATAAATCGGTTCTGAAAAGAGAGGCTCTCCTTCGTCGACTGGAGGAGCTGTTCGATAGGGTGAAAAGGCTTGAGAGGAAATGCCCCGATGGGGAGTGACTTGGCCTGTTTCCCCAGGTATAAACTGAACAGGGAGGTCTGTTTCTCCGGCGTGGGACTTCATTCCGGTAAGCCATGTTCCGTAAGGATATTCCCTCAAGGTGGTGAGGGAGTGTATATCTCTCTGAGAAACTCTGTATGGAAGCTTTCCGATGGATCTCCCAAGGGAGATGGTCGCTGCACCCTATTGACCTTTCCCGACGGACAAACGGTACTGACCGTGGAGCACCTTCTGGGAGCAGTTGCAGGACTGGGGCTGGACGGTATCAACATAGAGGTGGTCGGAGGGGAGGTTCCAGCTCTAGACGGCAGCGCTGGACCGTTTGTGGAGGGTCTCCTGGAGTCGGGAATCAGGCAGGAGGGGGAATTTTTCCCCTTAGAAATACCCCATGTCGTTTCGCTGGACGACGTCGTCGGAGGAAAGTCAATAGTGGCGATCCCGTCGGAGGCCTTTAGGATAACCTACGTCATAGACTATCAATCGACCGCCATAGGGACTCAATGCCTATCTGTGGACGTTTCCCGTGATAATTTTGTCGAGGGAATAGCCTCATGCCGGACCTTCGCCCTAATGAAGGAGGTCTCCCTTCTGAGGGATATGGGGCTTTCTCTTGGAGGATCGCTGGAAAACGCCGTGGTGGTGGACGGCATGGAGGTTTTGGCAAAAGGTGGACTGAGATACGGGGACGAGTTTGTCCGACACAAGATACTGGACCTTGTCGGCGATCTATCGCTTCTGGGCCGTCCCCTGGCAGCCCACGTCATAGCCATCAGAGCCGGTCACAGTCTACATCACGGCCTTGCCGAGATGATAAAACAATATATTTAAACTTTAAAGGAGAGATCTGTATGTTTAACATAGATAAGGTAATGGAGTTTCTCCCTCACAGATACCCCTTTCTTCTGGTCGACCGTATTCTGGAGGCAGATGGAAACAGGGTAGTAGGCCTTAAAAACGTCACCATAAACGAGCCGTTTTTCATGGGTCACTTCCCGGGAGAGCCTGTTATGCCAGGGGTCCTGATAGTAGAGGCCATGGGGCAGGCCGGCGCCGTAGTCCTTCTCTCCAGGCCCGATTTCAAGGGAAAGGTGATATACCTGACCTCAGTAGAGAAGGCTCGTTTCCGCAGGCCCGTCCGCCCCGGCGATCAGATGATAACCACCGCCGAACTGACCAAGCTGAGGGGTAAGGTCGGCAAGGTTAGGACCGTGGCCAGGGTAGGTGACGACGTGGTGGCCGAGGCGGATCTTGGCTTCGTAGTTGACGATAGACTGGAGTGATCCCAATGGCAGTTCAGATTCATCCAACCGCTATAGTATCCCCGAAAGCGGATCTGGCGGAGGGAGTCGTCGTAGGTCCCTACTCGGTGGTGGACTCTAAGGTGTCCCTAGGGGAGGGCACTGTCCTAGGGGCGTTTGTCAGGATAATGGATTACGTATCCGTAGGGGCGAGATGCAGGATATTCGAGAACTCCGTTTTAGGCGGCGAGCCCCAGGATCATGACTTTAAGGGCGAGGAATCCTGGGTTAAAATCGGAAACGACGTAACTCTGAGGGAGGCCGTGACAATACACAGGGCCTCGGGAGAGGGCAAGCAGACCACGGTGGGAGACGGGACGTTGCTCATGGAGGGCGTACACGTTGGGCACAACGCCACTATAGGTAAAAACGTAACCGTCGCCAACAAGTCCGGTTTCTCCGGATACTCCTCCTTGGGGGATTACTCTGTCATGAGCGGACTTTCAGGGCTGCACCAGTTCGTGTCAGTCGGAAAGTACTGCATGGTCGGAGGAGCCTCGAAGGTAGTCAAGGATGTTCCTCACTACGCTATGGTTGACGGGCATTCGGCCAAGGTCTATGGGCTGAACGTGGTAGGGCTTCGCAGGGCCGGATTCTCGTCCGCTCAGAGGTTGGAGATAAAAAGGGCTTACAACATCATCTACAGATCCGGGCTCCCCACCTCTGAGGCCCTCTCAAGGCTCAACTCGGAGATGGGCGATAACGTCTTCGCCCGAGAGATATTGGACTTCCTGGCCAAGGGAACTAGAGGACTCTGTCCGTGGGCGAGGTAGATAAGTATCTCCTCGCCATGGACGTGGATGGAACCCTGACCGACGGGGGGATATATCTGTCCTCCGACGGAGTGGAGACCAAGCGTTACGACGTTAAAGACGGCATGGCCATAGTGACCTTCCGCAAGAAGGGAGGCCACGTAGCTCTCATCAGCGGCAGGTTCTCCATATCGACCGAGATCAGGGCCAAGGAACTGGGAGTCGTCCATCTGTTCAACGGCACGGACGATAAAATTGGTGATCTGACTGAGCTTGCCTCTCGCCTCGGAATCGACAGGAGCAGGGTCGTATTCGTCGGAGACGACGTCAACGACGTTGAGTGTGTCCAATGGGCAGGAATAGGGGTGTCGGTTGGCGACGGGGTCGAACAGCTGAAGGCCTGCTCTGACTGGGTTACCGACAGGACCGGAGGACACGGGGCGGTCAGGGAGGTTGTGGACAGACTGCTATCGGAGGTGATCCCTTGAGGTTCAGGATTCTGGACCGATTCATACTCAAAGAGCTGGGAAGCTCCTTTCTGTTTGGTGTGCTCACCTTCACTACCATCCTGGTCGCCGGGGATCTCCTTTTTAAAGTCGCGGAGATGCTGATAGAGAAGGGCATCTCCATGGTGACGGTCCTAAAGCTTTTCATGTACAAACTTCCCTCCGTGGTGGTCCTGACACTTCCCATGTCCTGTCTCCTTTCAACTCTGCTGTCCTTCGGCAGGTTGTCCTCCAACAGCGAGATAGTGGCGTTGAAGGCCTCCGGTATCTCTTTTCAGAGAATAGCCCTTCCCGTGTTGGTAGGATCGTCCCTGGTGGCCTTGGCCGCCCTATTCATGAACGAGACCGTGGTCCCCCTGGCGAACAAGGCCGCGGACAACGTCCTTCGCTACGATGTGGTTAAGCAAAAGCCATCCTTACTGAAGGAGAGGATCTTTCTCAAGGACGAAAGTGGGGGGCATCTCAACCGTGTCCTGTATATCGGTTCCCTGAGGCCCAGAAGTGGAACTATGGAGAACGTAATAATTCAGGAGTTTGCCGAAAGCCGGTTGACCAGGATAACCACCGCCGACCAGGGAAAATGGGACGATGGCATATGGTCCCTCTCTGACGGCAAGGTCTTCGCTGTGGAGGACGACGGAAGGGTATCATTTTTGTTTGGTTTCAAAAGTCAGAGGTTGCCCCTTAGCCTTACCCCGACCCAGGTCGCCAGCTCCTCTCAGGACCCTGACTCTATGAGCTTAAAACAGCTTAAAGCTCATATCAGCCTCATGGAGGCCCAAGGAGCCAACCTTGTTCCTCTTTGGGTCTCCTTCCACCTTCATCTGGCCGTGCCATGGGCCAGCGTGGTACTGGCCCTTATAGGAGCCGCGTTGGGGGTAAGGCCACAGAGAAAGAGCGGAGGTATGGGCATGGGTTTTGGGCTCAGTGTCCTCATCGTTTTCGCCTACTATGTGGTTATGTCCATGGGGCGGGCCCTTGGTGAGAGCGGAAATATTCCCCCCATACTGGCGGCTTGGCTTCCGAACATTATCTTTCTGTCCTGCGGTGGTTTTTTGACCGCCAGGGCCAACCGATGACGGCTATGGCGAGTGGAAAACTGGCCCTGGTGGCTGGAGAGGGACTTCTGCCGGTCGAGATACTCAAAGAACTGATCGAAAAAGGGGAGCCTCCCCTGGTCTACGTCCTCAGGCAGGATCCGTCGGAGCTGGAGATGCCTGGGATATCGGTGATACATATCAAGGAACTCAACCTGGTCAAGATCTTCGCCAGCCTCACATTCCGAAGGGTCAAGAGGCTCCTTTTAGCTGGCTACGTCCCCAAAAAGACCATCTACAGCGACTCCATGGACGAAGAGACCTCCAGCATAGTCGGGGGCCTGAGGGATAGAGACGACCACGCCCTTTTAGGCGCGGTGATAGACAGGGTGGAAAAACTTGGGATATCTGTAGCGAGATACGACTCGATCGTACCGGAGATGATATCCAAAATGGGCCATATAGCTGGCCCTACCCCTCTGGAGGGCGATCTGGACGACGTGGAATACGGCAGATCCATACTAGGCAAGCTCCTGCCACTGTCCTTCGGCCAGTCCTTGGTCGTCTCAAAGAGGGCGGTCGTCGCGGTTGAGGCCATGGAGGGGACCGACCAAACCGTAATGAGGGCCGGGGCCATCTCTCGTTCCGGCGTCGTGGTAAAGGGAATGAGGCCCGATCAGGACAGGAGATACGATATTCCCGTCGTCGGCCTAGATACGTTGAGATCTATGTCAAAAGCCGGTCTGTCCTGTTTGGCTCTCGAGGCAGGAAACTGTCTCATCCTTGGAGGAAGTTCGTTTAGCCAGCTCTCCTGTGATCTTGGAATATCCGTGATAGGGGTGGAACCATGTCCATCTTCCTGAGCTGTGGCGAGGCCTCTGGAGACTTCCTTATCTCCTCCTTGGCCCTGTCAATAAAAAAGGCCGGTTACACCGGAAGGCTCTGGGGGATGGTGGGGGCACTCTCCGAGGGGGCAGGGGTAAAGCCCGTCTGGTCCAGCTCCAACCTTCATATAATGGGCATAACCCAGGCGATGGCGGCGGTGTTCAGGTTGAACCGACTGGCCGAGGACATCTGCGACAGGATACTTTGTCTAAACCCCGACTCGGTGGTGGTTGCCGACAGTCCCGACTTTCATATCCCGTTGGTTCGAAGGCTTCGCAAAAAGGGCTACAGGGGAAAGGCGGTGTTCCTGTCCCCTCCGACGGTTTGGGCCTGGCGAGGTGGAAGGGTCGTTCCTTTGAGGGAACTATTTGATCTATGTCTTCCCCTTTTTGGCTTTGAGGACCGCTATCTAAGGTCAAAAGGTGTCCCCTCGGTCTGGATAGGTCATCCGATGGTCGACTCTTTTGGTCCTCCCTCTCCACCTCCTGGGGATGGGCTCGTCGCCCTGCTACCTGGAAGCAGGGGATCAGAGGTCGAAAAGCTGCTGCCGATACTGCTATCACTGGCCGATAGGCTGAGGTGTCGTGGCTTGATACCGGTCTTATCCGTCGCCCCTGGGCTTAACGAGAGGGCAAAAAGTGCCATGCTCTCCGAGCTCCGTGGGCATGAAACCTTTCATGGGGAGGCCAGGGATCTGCTTTCTCGATCCGACTTTGCCATAGGGGCCAGCGGTACAGTGGCGGTGGAGGCCATGATGTGTGGCCGATTCATGGCGATAATGTACCGAGGTGGGCCTTTAGAGTGGTTTGTGTACAAAAACCTTGTCGACCTAAGGTTCGTCTCCATGCCCAACGTCATCACCGGTAGACCTATTTACCCCGAGTTTCTCCAGGACCGCTGTAATCCAGACGACATATGGACCGATATACTGTCTTTTTTGAGGTCAAAAAAAAGACGGGAAAAGGTCTACGCAGGGCTGGAGTTGGGGAGGTCCATGATGGGAGAGGAAGGGGCATCCGACTTTTGGGCTAAAGCGGTGCTGGGATTATGAGAGGCAAGAGAGTCTCCCTCCTGGTAAACGGCCCAGGCGAACTGTGGGGCTGGGCGAGGCCGCTTTGTTCTAGAATGGCCCAAAGAGGGTGGACCGTGTCTATACACCTCCTTCCCTGTCCCTTCGCGTCCGGCCTGGAGACCGAGGCGGCGGTTAAAATTACGGGCGTCAGCGATGTACTCAGGCCTAAGGGTGCTTTGGGAACCCTGTCTTGCTTGGTTCGCCATGGTTGCGACCTAGTCGTGCAGCTTGGGGGAGATCTGGTATTCGGAAGGGCCATGGCCTTTTCCCATTCCGTCCCACTTGCCTGCTATACCTACGGTAACAAGAGAGGCCTGTCCAGCTGTGACCTAGTGGCCACCGCTTATGAGTCCATGGCGATTGGGATAAAATGCCCTGTGCTGGTGACAGGTGACCTGGTGGCGGACGGACTGGACATGGACGAGCCCTCTCGTATATGGGAGGACAAAAAGGGGGACAGACTGGTTTTTTTCCCAGGGAGCAGGCCGTCGATAAGGGAAGCAGCCAGGGAGTATCTGGTAGAGACCCTCTCATCGTTGGGTCACAGGGGAGGCCTTCAGTTCATCTCTTTGTTATCTCCCTTCTCCTTGGAGGACGAGGTTCGGCTTTGGAGGAAATCGGGGCTTAATCCCTTCATCGGCGGGACCGGTGCGGCCCTGGATGGCGCGGATCTGGCTGTTACACAGCCTGGAACCAACACCCTCGAGCTGATGCATAGGGCTGTCCCCGCTCTGGTGGCAGTCCCTTTTTCTTTTATCAGGAAAATACCTTTGAGCGGCCTAGCCGGAATGGCCCTCTCCCTTCCAGGTGGAGCGGCACTGAAGGAAGTGGTCCTCAGACGAAAGGCGGCTCATAGGGAGGGATACCTGGCCTGGCCCAACAGAATAGCGGGCATGGAGATCTTTCCCGAGCTGGTCGGGGATGTTTCGCCGTCCCAGCTGGCTGCCGAGATAGACCGACTGCTGGACGATAGACGTCACCTGGCTAGGACCAGGGAAATTCTCAGGACCATGGCCGACAGCAGGGCTCCGTCCTCTCTGTTGTGCGACTCCCTGGAAAGGTTGATTTGACTATGAACTCAAAAAACAGATCCTTAGAAATCTACAGGAGGGTCCTGTCCTACGCCCTTCCCTACAGGAGGAGGCTCTTCCTTGCCCTCCTCTGCATGTTGATCGTCTCCTGTTGTGCGGTCATACCGCCCTGGCTTATGAAGAACGTGGTGGACGACGTCCTGATAAGAAAGGACCTGTTCATGCTCAATCTTGTGGCTGTATCCCTGGTCGCGGTCTACGTGGTGAAGGCCTTCGCCTCCTACGGCCAAAAATATCTGATGACCTGGGTCGGTCAGAGGGTGGTCCTGGACCTTAGGCTCCAGGCTTACAGCGCGTCTCAGAGGATGTCGCTCAAATACGTCAACGGCCACAGGGTTGGGGAGCTCATCTCCAGGGTCACAAACGACGCTACCGTCCTACAGTCCACGGTCACAAATGCGGTGGTAGACCTGGTGGTTCAGGGTATCACCACAGTGGGAATGATGGGCTTTTTGCTGTACATAAACTGGCGTCTTACCGTCGTCACCTTCGCCATACTTCCTGTAACGGTCTGGGTCCTTAGCCTGGCCTCAAAAAAACTGCGTCAGGTAGGGCACGATATACAGTCCAGCCTGGCGGGGCTATCGGCTTTGGCCGAGGAGGCTTTGTCCGCTATTCGTATAGTCCGAGCCTTTGCCACCGAGGATGTGGAGAGGAGGAGGTTCGAGGAGCAAAACCTATCGAACTTCCGCTCCCTCATGAGGGGGACCCAGGTCAACGGAGTCCTCTCCGGAGCTGTAGAGGTGCTGCTGATATTGGCCCTCGCCGTTATCTTCTGGCTGGGCGGTCGCTCCGTGGTGGACGACGGGATGACCCCTGGTGACCTAATAGCGTTTTTGGGCTATCTAGGCTTCATGGCCCATCCGGTCACGATCCTCACCAGGGTCATCAGCCAGCTCCAGCACGGCCTGGCCTCGGCGGAGAGAATATTCGACCTTCTTGACAACGAAGACAGCGTTGAGTCCCCCCCTAACCCGGTCAGGCTCAGGCCTATAAAGGGGGAGGTCGCCTTCAACGACGTATGGTTTCGCTACGACAGAAGCTGGGTCCTGAGGGGAATAAGACTGACCGTGTCCCCCGGGGAGACCTTGGCCATAGTCGGGGCCACCGGGTCGGGAAAATCCACCATGGTGGACCTGATACAGAGGTTTTACGACCCGGAAAAGGGATCGGTGACTATCGACGGCCATGACCTGAGGTCTTTGGATCTCACCGAGCTCAGAAGGCAGATCGGTGTCGTCCCCCAGGATCCGGTGCTCATGAAGGGCTCATTTCGCTACAACATAGCCTACGGCTACGACGAGGCCACCGACGAGGAGATAGAGAAGGCCGCTGAGATAGCCGGTATAGCCGACTTTATCCGGTCCTTGCCGGACGGCTACGACGGAGAGATAGGTGAAAGAGGCGTGACCCTGAGCGGAGGCCAGAGACAGAGGGTCGCCATTGCGAGGGCCATAGTCCGGGACCCCAGGATACTCATAATGGACGAGGCCACGTCCTCCTTGGACGCCCAGGTCGAACAGGCGATCCAAAAGGCCATGGATCGGGCCATGGAGGGGCGGACCTCCTTCGTCATTGCTCACAGGCTCTCGACCATAAGGGGGGCTGACAGGATAGCCTTCTTAAAAGATGGTGTGGTTGTGGAGGAGGGAACCCATAGACAACTGGTGGATAAAGGCGGCCTTTACAGCCTTCTTGACAGCATTCAAAGGGGAGACCGGCCGTGACCGAACTGATAAAAAGCTATTTAGCCCACGCCAAGGGGGAGGATCCCATGTCCCTCTGGGTCTGCCTCGCTCCGCTTGGGTGGCTTGCATCGATTATAGTCAGGGTCAGAAACTGGGCCTTCGAACGGGGTATAAGAAGGAGCCAGGAACCTCCTCTGCCTGTCATCAGCGTGGGAAATATAACCCTTGGCGGAACCAACAAGACCCCATTTGTAGAGATGGTCACGAAAGGACTTCTGGCTAGGGGAATAGAGGGTGGAATAGTCAGCCGAGGTTATGGGGGCTCCACGGAAGATCCGGTGGTCTTCAGATCCGGCAGGGCCAGCAGGGACAGGGTCGGAGACGAGCCTTTGCTGTTGTCGAACAGGCTTCCCTCGGTCTTCGTGGCGGTCTCCAGGGACAGAATGGGGGATATAAAAGCCCTTAAGGCAAAGGGTGTTCAGGTCGTGGTGGCGGACGACGCCTTCCAACACAGGAGGCTCGGCCGAGACGTGGACATAGTGTTGGTCGACGCCGCCTGTCCCTTCGGAAACCGTAGGCTTGCCCCTGGTGGCATACTAAGAGAGCCCGTAGATAGTCTCAAAAGGGCCCATATGGTTGTGATAACCAAGGTGGATCAAGTTTCGCAGGATTCCCTCTCGAAACTGGAGGATGACTTGCTTAAGGTCATACCTAAGTCCAGGCTCTTCAGGTCATATCTGAGGATCAGGAAATGGTGCCTCTGGGACGGGAAGTCCTTCAAAGAGGTCCCAAAACCGACCGGTAGAAACGTGGTCGCCTTCTCTGCCATAGGAAGCCCTCAGAGCTTTATGGATTCCCTGGAGGATCAGAAGGTCTCGGTGTTGGCTGAGAGGCGGTTTAAAGACCACCATAGATACTGTCATCAGGATCTTGTGTCGGTGTTGGAGCTCTTTCGATCCTCAAACGCCGAGGCTGTCGTATGTACCGAAAAGGACATCTATAACCTACCGAGCCGATGGAGACCACTGTTTCCTCTTCTTGTCCCTTTTCTGGAGACAGAGGTCGACGAATCGGACCGGTTCTGGACCTGCATGACAAGGATGCTCAGGCCCCATATCGTTGTGGCCTCCAACGGTTACGGAGAGGACGCAATGGCCTCCCTACTGGCGCAAAAGCTGATGACGAGTTTTCCTTTCTCGAGGATAACCGGTTTCCCTCTCGTGGGCAGGGGAGAACAGTACGTCCAAAGGGGCGTAGAGGTTGGCCCCGTGTTGTCGATAACCCCTACAGGAGGGGTGGTCAAGTACCGGTTCTCCGACCTGATGACCGATATTAAGTCTGGCCTTTTGGGGCACATAAAAAGGCAATACCAGGTGTGGAACCGCCTAAAAGGCCACATCAGGACCCCTGTCTGCGTGGGGGACGTATATCTGTTTTTACACTCGCTGTTGGGGCAGGGACAGTCCCCTGTGCTTATAGCGACGGCCAAGACGACCTACCTTCACGGTCACTGGAGGGCGGAGAGGCTTCTCCTCAGATCTCGAGCTAGGTCGGTCTGGACCAGGGACAGGGAGACAGCTGCGGAGCTTTTATCATCCAGGGTTCCCGCCCGGTTCGACGGCAATCCAATAATGGACCTGGTCGGGGATAATAGGATGGGAGGGTTCGTATGGCCGAGCGGTAAACGGGTCTTAATCCTCCCTGGCAGCAGGGACAGGGCATACTCTGACGTCAGGCTCATTCTGGACTCGGCTTCAGAGATGTCTAAGAAAGAGAACTGCTGCTTTGTCGCTGTGGTAGCCCCGACACTGGACCTTAAAAGGCTGGTCCGAGGCTGTCCTGGATGGATAAAGGACGGGGATGTCCTGAGGAATATCGACGGATCGGTAGAGGTCAACCTCTACACCGGTCCTGTGGCGGACCCAGCGGAGATGGCCCAGGTTCTAATAGGCCTTGGGGGAACCGCAAACCAGGTCTGCGCTGGTCTGGGGGTTCCGGTGGTTTCCATACTTGAGAAAGGGAAACTGGTACAGCAGAAGCTCCTGGGGTCGGCAGAGCTACTGGTCCCACCGACGGCGAAGGATTTGGCCCGTGCGGCATTGTCCGTTTTGGCAGATGAGGCCCTGGCTAGATCGATGGCCGAGGCTGGAAAGGTTCGTCTTGGAACTTCTGGTGCGTTGGATAAGGTTGTTTCTTACTGTGGCGACGAGCTGGGGTGGACCGTCAGGGACGAAGTCTACAGTCTCATGAGATCGGCCTGTAGGAAGGGGAAAAAAAGGTGAATAACGTGAAAGCTATAAAGACGGACAACATCTCTATCGGTGAAGGACCTCTGACCATCATAGCTGGCCCATGCTCCCTGGAGAGCCTGGACCTGGCCATGGAGACGGGGAAAGGCATAAAACAGGTCTGTGACGAACTGGGGTTCTCCTACATATTCAAGGCCTCCTACGACAAGGCCAACAGGACCTCCATCCACAGCTACCGAGGTCCGGGGCTCGAAAAGGGCCTTGAGTGGCTCTCTGAGATAAAAAACACGCTTGGAGTGCCGGTAATAACCGACATCCACGAGACCTACCAGGCTCAGCCTGTGGCGGAGGTGGCCGATGTTCTTCAGATACCGGCGTTCCTCTGCCGTCAGACCGATTTGCTCATCGCCGCGTCAAAGACCGGAAGGGTCTTAAACGTCAAAAAGGGACAGTTTTTGTCTCCCTACGATATGAAATCGGTCGTGACCAAGTGCCAAGAGGCAGGCAACGACAAAGTCATGCTGTGCGAGAGGGGAACCACCATGGGATACGGCCAGCTCGTGGTGGACATGAGGTCCCTAGCTATAATGAGGTCCATGGGATGTCCTGTTGTCTTCGATGCAACCCACAGCGTCCAGATGCCCGGCGGAAGGGGAGAGACCTCCGGCGGAGACCGAAGGTTCGTCCCCGCCCTCGCCAGGGCAGCGGTGGCCATAGGGATAGACGGACTGTTTCTTGAGGTCCATCCCGACCCAGATAAAGCCCTGAGCGACGGGCCTAACATGATCCCCCTCCATCACCTGAAATCGGTGCTGACCGAGATCAAGGCCCTAGACCATCTGGTTAAGTCGAACCTTGGGGTGTTTGACCTATCCTGGGAGGCAAGGGAAAAATGATGAGCCTCCCCAGCGAGAGGGAATGCCCGGTCTTCGACGATCAAAGGCTTATAGAGATAGGGAAGAAAGTCCTCATGGACGAGGCTGAGGCACTACAGACCGCCGCCTCCAGGTTAGGCTCGGAGATAGCCAAGGCCGCCAGAATCGTCCAGGGCTGTAGGGGGAGGTTGGTCGTATCGGGCCTTGGCAAATCAGGGCACGTGGGCAGGAAGATAGCCGCCACTCTGGCCTCTTTAGGAACCCCCTCTTTCTTCCTCCACTCCGCCGAGGCCGCCCACGGCGACCTCGGGATGGTCCGGCGGGAGGACGTGGCGCTTCTTATCAGCCACAGCGGCAGGACATCAGAGGTGGTCAAGCTTATTCCCTTCTTCCGTAGGCTGGGAGCCCCTGTGATAGCCATAACGGGAGACCTAAAGTCCCCCCTCGCCACAGGAGCCGACGTCGTCCTGAACGCCTCGGTGGAGAGGGAGGCGGACCCCTTAAACCTCGCTCCGACCAGCAGCACCACCTTACAGCTCGCCATAGGCGACGCACTGGCTGGAGTTGTCACCGAGATGAGATGCCTAAAGCGGGAGGACTTCGCCCTGTTCCATCCTGCCGGGAGCCTTGGAAGACAGCTACTTATGACCGTCGCAGACGTTATGGGCTCCGGGCCTAAACTTCCTGTGGTGCAGGAGAAGGTTACCGTCAAAGACGCTCTCTTCGAGATAACCAGTAAAAACTATGGAGCCACGACGGTAGTGGACGATGACGGCATTCTGAAGGGAGTCTTCACCGACGGAGACCTGAGGCGACTAATAGAGAGAGAGGGCGTATTATGCCTGGAGAAAACCATATCCGACGTAATGAGCGTGGGGCCTAGGACCATCGCGAAGGACAGTCTTGCGGTGGAGGCTGTTCGGATAATGCAGGACGTCGAGGTCTCGGTCCTAATAGCGGTGGAGGACGGCCGTCCTGTGGGCATGGTTCACCTTCACGAGCTCCTACAGGCCGGTTTATCCTGATGTCCCTGTCGATAGGATTATACCGGTGTGCCGCCGCTCTGGCCTTCTCCGTAGCCTCCCCCTGGCTTAGCCGTAAATACTCGGGCCAGGGCCTTTCGGAGAGAAAGGGCCTTTACGACAGGCCCCTTATCGACACCCTCAGACGCCGTGGAAGGCCCCTCTGGGTCCACTCTGTGTCCGTGGGAGAGGTTCAGTCTGCGTCCCCTTTTCTTCGGCTCGCTAAAGGGGAAACCAAGAGGCCTCTCATCCTCTCCACTATAACCGCCACAGGAAGGGAGATGGCTGGAAGGATCCTGGAAGGAGTGCCCGACCGGACCATCTACTATCCCTGGGACAGTCCCCTCATAGTCAAAAGGGCCCTGGACTCCATAAGGCCTAAAGCCTACGTAACCGTTGAGACCGAGATATGGCCCTCAATGATCTGGGAGATGAAAAAACGTGGTATACCGTCCTTTATGGTCAACGGACGTTTCTCCGAGAAGAGCCTCCGGTCCATGAAGAAGATAGCTCCCTTCTGGCGGGACGTCCTCTCCTGCTATAGCACCATAATGGTTCGCTCCGACTCCGACAGGGATGGGCTCATGTCCCTGGGCGTTGACGGAGGCAGGATAGAGGTCACCGGCGACTGTAAGCTGGACGGCCTGATGGAGCGAAAGGCCTCCATGGACCGCTCGGAACTTAGCTGGATATCTAAGGGCCAGGGGCCTCTCATAGTCGCCGGAAGCACACACCAGGGGGAGGATCAGGTCGTCATAGACGCATTCAGAAAGGTCCTTAGTCACTACCCACAGGCTCGGCTTATCATAGTGCCGAGACACCCGGACAGGGCTCAGGACGTGGCAAACATAGCCTGGGACACAGGACCTGTCTGCCTATACAGCTACCCGGTGTCAGGCTGGCGCACGATGGTAGTGGACAAAATAGGGGTACTATTCGGCCTCTACTCCCTGGCTGACGCCGCCTTCGTGGGAGGTAGCCTGGTCCCCAAAGGGGGTCAGAACATAATGGAGCCGGCAATATGGGGCGTACCCTTCTGTCAGGGCCCCTACAACTACGACTTCGTCCAGGCCACGGAGGAACTTTTCGCCCTAGCGGTAGGAACCTCTGTGGCAGACTCGGACTCCATGGCCCGTGCCTTTCTGGACGACCTAGACCCCGAAAGAAAACGGAATGTGTCGGAGAGCTGCGAGGGTTACTTCTCCGGTGGCAAGGAAGCCGCCAAGCGGTCCTGGGAGATAGTGTCCTCTTGTCTTTGATTTCTTAAAAAATAATAAGGGAGGTAGTAGCATGGCTATTAATAGAGAACTTATAGAGAACTTCTACCGCAACCTGGACGATCGGTCTCGAGCTTCACTGGACTCGGCGGTGGATAAAATGGTGGAGGTCAAAAAGCGTGGCGGCAAGATAGTGGTGGCTTCCGGCAGCGGGCCTAACCTCCACGAAGGGGTGACAACACTTGTCGCCGAGCTCATGGACAAAGGCATAATCGACGGAGTGACCACCAGCTCGGCGGTTATAGGCCACGAGATGGCCGGAACCCTGGACAGGGTCAAAATGTGTAACGCCTCCCAGCTTGGCCTACCCGAGGAGAAAATGCCCAGGGGCAACGTCTTTGAGTTCACCAGGATGACCGAGGAGGAGAGAAACGTTCTCAGGAAGAACATGGTTTTAGACGAGGAGCTCCTCTCCAAAGAGGACCAAGTCGACGGCCACGACGTCGTAAAGGCGGCGGGCAACATGGCCTATCCTATGGGTCTCTGGAACGAGATCCTAGCCAACGAGATACTGGACATAGCCAGGACCTACGGCCTTACCTTCGAGGAGGTCGCAGGCTGGGGGGCCGACCGCAGAACCATGATAGGCATAGGGGCCGAAAGGGGCCTGCCTGTCATAGTCAGCATACCTCAGATGGTCGGAGGGGGAGCCATAGGCCTCGCCATAGGTGATAGCGTCCCCATCTCCAACCGCTCCATGAGGTTGGCAAGAATGCTCGACGACGCCGACATCATAATAGAATCGGCCATAGCCCTCTCCCAGGAGCTCCACGATGGACCCTTCGAGAACTACACAGGGCACGGCATATGGGCCTGGTGGAAGGGGTTCAACACCTTCCACATGAGGAACAAGACCCTCATCCGAATCGACTTAGACGAAAACCTGAGAAAGGCCCAGGACCAGCAGAGACACAACGCCCAGATCCAGGAGGCCATAGACAAAGGCCTTCCTAAGACCAAAATATCCGGCATCCCCTTCAGAATGGAGATGTCCGCATTCGCCAGACACGAGGGAAGCATACCCATAATTGGCGATATAGGGGAAGTCTGGCCCGTCATGGCCCTTAAAGTCGCCGACGCCCTTGGCATAGAGCTAGATTTTATGAGCTACAAACAGGAGACCGACGAAGGCAAGGCCATGAGGGAATGGATAGTCGACGAGATCCGTCCCATAGATCCGGAGGCCATGAGAAAGAAGGCCTCGGAGTGGAGATAGTCGTAGTTATCCCCGCCAGATATGGCTCCTCCCGACTGCCCGGCAAGCCCCTGTGTGACCTAGGGGGCAAGACCGTAGTTCAGCACGTATACGAAAGGGCCTCAAGGGCCGGAGGAGTGAAAAGGGTTCTGGTGGCAACAGATGACGAGCGGATCGCGAAAGCGGTCCGCTCCTTCGATGGGGAGGTCGTCATGACCTCCAGTGATCACCCTAACGGCACATGCCGAGTGGCGGAGGCGGTCAAAAACGTAGACTGTGACGGAGTTATAAACGTCCAGGGAGACGAGCCATTTATAGATCCTGCCCTTATAGAGCAGTTGGTAACAGCTATGGAGAGCAATCCAAAGATCCCGATGTTCTCCCTGAGGTACCCTCTGGAGGAAAACGAATGGGACAACCCCAACAGGGTGAAGGTGGTCGTAGGAAATGTAGATATGGCCCTATATTTCAGCCGCTATCCCATACCCTACCGTCGAGTGCCAGGCTGTACGGTGTACGGTCATCTGGGAATCTACGGCTATCGCCGGGACTTTCTGGAACTGTACTCCAAGATGGACTCCACCCCCCTGTCGGAGAGCGAGTCGCTGGAGCAGCTCAGGGTGCTGGAACAGGGCTACCCCATAATGGTCCCCGTGGCAAAAGGAGACCACGCCCCTGGCATAGACACCCAGTCGGATCTGGACTGGGCCAGATCGGTCATAGGAGGAAACAAACCATGAAAACCCTGTATCTCGACTGTTTCGCCGGAATAGCGGGAGACATGTTTCTGGGAGCCATAATAGACCTGGGGCTATTCCCCGTTGAGGGCTTTATCGACGCCATGAAAGGCCTGGCTCTTGACGGGTACTCTATATCAGTGGGAAAAGGCATCAGGAGGGGCATTGCTGGTACGGACATAAAGGTGATCGAGGAAGAACACCATCACCACCACGGCGAAGGCCACCATGACCACCATCACCATCGTCATCTGTCGGACATAATCGCCATACTGGACCGCTCGACTCTGCCGGAGGAGGTAAGGTCCCGCTCGGCTTTGGCCTTCAGGCTCCTGGCCGAGGCCGAGGCGGAGGTTCACGGCACCGACGCCCAGTCCATTCACTTTCACGAGGTGGGTGCCATAGACTCTATCGTCGACGTGGTGGGCGGCTTTACGGCGGTGCACATGGCCGGCATCGACAGGGTATGTTCCTCTCCGGTCAACGTAGGGTCTGGAACGGTCAAATGCGCCCACGGAGTGATGCCCGTCCCAGCACCTGCCACAGCGAAGCTCCTGACCGGAATGCCGATAGTCTCTCAGGGAGACCCTATCGAGAGGACCACCCCCACCGGTGCCCTGATCCTGAAGGTCCTGTGTGACTCCTTCGGACCCATCCCCTCTGGGACGATAAAGGCAACAGGCCACGGCCTTGGGGACAAAGACACCGACCTTCCCAACCTGCTGAGGGTCACGGTGATCGAGGAAGGTATTGCTGACACCCCCTGGATACCGGGGCAGGCATCGGTACTAGAGGCCAATCTTGACGACATGAACCCCCAGGATCTTCCTATAGCAATGGACCATCTATTTCAGGCCGGGGCCTGGGACGTATTCTTCACCCCCATCACAATGAAGAAAAATCGACCAGGGGTCAGAATAACCTGTGTTGGCCCGGTGGATCTGGAGGAAAAGCTTGCGGAGACGATCCTTAAACACACCACATCCATAGGTGTGAGGTGTCGCAGGGAGAACCGCTACACCCTGAGAAGGGAGGAGAAAATCGAGCTGACCTCTCTGGGGCCGGTAAGGGTTAAAAGCTCTTTCTGGGGAAAAGAGCTTTTCCAGAGAACTTTAGAGCACGATGACTTGAAAGACCTGTCGGAAAGACATAACATACCCTTGACGGAGCTTAGAGATATTCTGACGTCAGAATTAGGGGGCT
>CAYNAN010000019.1:0-29778 GCA_964395085.1 uncultured Synergistaceae bacterium | reverse complement strand
AATGGGCTTCGTCGGAGCGATCTCTCCGAGGATCAGCGTTTTTAGAGATGCCCTATATAAAAACTCAGGAGGGGTGTTGGATGATGTCGCTACATCAGCTCAGGACTTTCTGCGTCCTGGTGGAGGAGGGGTCCTTCACCAGAGCAGCGGAAAGACTGTATCTTTCTCAACCGTCGGTAAGTCAGCATATATCCACTCTGGAAAAGGAGTACGACGTAAATCTCTTCCATAGAAAGGGTCGAAGGCTATCCCTCACCCCGGAGGGAAACGCCCTCTACACCCTGGCTTTAGACGTCCTGAAAAGATCCGAGGCCATACCGGCCAGGTTCAGAGAGATGCAGGCCATGAGGTACGGCAAACTGGACCTCGGGGTATCCACCTATGTGGGGACATCGGTCATACCTCCATATGTGGCCAACTTCAGATCCAGGCATCCTGACGTCGCCATGACCATCCAGACAGGAAACGACCCTGACATACACGACATGCTACGACAGGGTAGAATAGAGATAGCAATACTAGAGGGAAACGTCAGGACCTTCAACGACAAGGACCTAAAGACCTTCGTGATAGGCCAGGATGATGTGATACTGGTGGCGCCGCCGGACCATCCTTGGGCGGAATGTCAGGAGGTAACCCCATCAAAGCTCAACGAAGAACACCTTATACTTTACGAAAAAGACTGTTCTCTATGCCCTTTTATCCAGGAATACCTGATGGAACAGAGGGTTGATCAACACAGAGGCATCTTCGTCAACAGCCGAGACGTGGCTCGAGCCTTCGTGAAAGCAGGAGCTGGTCTGACCTTCATAAACAGAGGCTCTGTCAGGGAAGATCTGGAGTTAAAAAAGCTGGTCGCAATACCCATAGATGGGCTTTCCAGCAAGAAAATGGACATCGTATGCTTCTACCGTCACTCAACCGGCCTGGGATTTGCTGGCTGGGCGTTCAGGCGGATACTCGAGAAGGGGAAAAAGGGCGATCTCGATGAATAAAAAAATCGGAAAGAAGGGGATTTTAGTTTGTTTAACACAATAAATTTTCCTCCTATATCGGGAGAGAAGGAGGATCTTCTCAGGCTATACTGCAATCTGCTAAGCCGATGGTCCTCCGAGAAGGTTAGGCTCACAGGACCCAGGGACGAGGAGACCATATGGAAGGACCACATCAGAGACTGTCTCTTTGGCCTCTCCCTCCTGCCACAGGGAGGCAGGATCATAGACGTGGGGACCGGAGGAGGGCTTCCAGGAGCTGCATGGGCAATATGCAGGCCCGATCTGGAGGTTGCCCTGCTGGACAGTCAGAGCAAAAAGACAAACGCCCTTTCGTCCATGATGGGAGAACTAGGCCTAAAGAACGTCCAGGTTCTGTGGGGGAGGTCGGAGGAGGTAGCCAAAACGGAGAGGGAGTCCTTCGATCTGGCCACGGCCAGAGGGGTCAGCGAGCTTGGCATAGTGGCGGAATACCTATCCCCTTTGGTAAAAGTAGGGGGGAGTATCCTTGCCATAAAGGGACCGGCATACTTGGATGAAATGAGTAGAGTAGGAGATAGATGGGACGGTCTAGGTCTGAGCGCTCCATCCGTTTTCAGCTACATCAACGGGGAGAGACAGGGATTTCTGATATCCATGATAAAGACCTATCCATGCCCCGATCGCTTCCCCAGAACACCCGGGAAGGCGGAGAAATCACCTTGGTGGGAGGCCAAAAGATGATAACCATAGCGATAACAAACCAAAAAGGCGGCGTCGCCAAGACCACCAGTGCTGTAAACGTCGCTGCCGAGCTGGGAGCCATGGGCAAAAGGGTTCTGGTGATCGATGCGGACCCCCAGGGAAACTGCTCCAGTGGAATGGGACACGACAGAGAGGGCTCTCAGTCAAGCCTATACGACATATTGATAGAGGGGAACACAGCAGAATCGGTCATAGTGGACACCGCCTGGGACGGGGTATCACTCATACCAGCGAATATAAACCTGGCAGGGGCGGAGGTGGAGCTATCCTCTGCTATAAGCAGGGAGTCGAGACTGAAGAACTCTCTGTCTTCGATCTCGGAGAGCTTTGACGTCGCTATAATCGACTGTCCTCCCTCCCTCGGACTTCTCACCATAAACGCCTTGGTGGCAGCTGATAGGGTGCTCGTGCCGATACAGTGCGAATACTACGCCCTCGAGGGTGTGGGGCAGCTGGCCAGAACCATAGAGTTAGTTAGACAATACCTAAACCCTAAGCTGGACTTAGACGGCATAGTGATGACTATGTTCGACGTGAGGACCAGACTCGCAAACGACGTGGTGGGCGAGGTCAAGCGTGAGTTTGGGGATAAGCTTTTCGACACGATGATCCCCAGGAACGTCTCTCTTTCGGAGGCTCCAAGCTACGGCAGGCCGATACGTTACTACCAGGAAAACTGCAAGGGGGCCCTGGCCTACAGAACCCTTGCGGAGGAGGTGAGCGAGAGATGGCTCAAAGGAAGTCTTTAGGTAAGGGGCTAGGGGCGCTCCTCCCCCAGGATAGAAGAGATCCAGAGGAACTGCCGATAAACGAGATAGCCCCAAACCCGGACCAACCGAGAAAGGAATTCTCGGAGAGCTCTCTCAGAGAGCTGGCCCAGTCCATAGAGAACCACGGAATAATACAGCCCATACTGGTAAAAAAACATGGAGAACAGAACATCATAGTCGCAGGAGAGAGGAGATGGAGGGCAGCAGCTATAGCTGGGCTTGAAAGGATCCCTGTCAGATTTTTCCACGGCGACGACGAAAACATTCTTCAGATATCGCTGATAGAGAACCTTCAGAGAGAGGACCTGTCACCTCTGGAGATAGCGACAACGCTACAGGAGATAATGAGGGAGCTTTCCATCACACAGGAAGAGATAGCGTCCAAAGTAGGTTGGAGCCGATCCTCGGTGGCGAACAAGGTGAGGCTACTAAGGCTGCCTGACGCCTCTATGGAGTTACTTAGACAGGGCAGAATCAGCGAGGGACACGCCAGGCTGTTGCTGTCCATCGACGACGAGGCCTCTATGGACAGGACGGCGACAAAATGCGCCGAGAGAGGGTGGTCGGTTAAACAGCTTGAGGCATATCTAAAGCCACCGAGCGAGGACAGCCCCAGGACCGTGGCGTCAAAGACGACACCACCATGGGGATCCCTTTTCGAGAAAAACCGCATCGTGGTCGATCAGACTAAGAGGAGAGGCAAGGTGAAGATAACCCTGTCGGGACTCACAGAGGAGCAGGCACAGATCATAGGGGATATCCTATCCCAGGGAGGAGAGAGGTTATTTCCCGGGAAATAACCTGCTGCCATGGATAAAGATGGACCTTTAAAGGACATTGTCCTGTTTGGCAGGATAATATCCATCGCGCTTTTGTTTTGCGGATACATTTTGATGGGGCTCTATATAGGTAGGGAGATAGCCCTCAAGGGTGGGCCTCAGTGGTCAACTTCAGCCGGGGCTGTGCTTGGGACCTTACTCGGAGGATTTCACAGCACATGGGCTATAAGGGACATACTGAAAAGAAGGACTAAAAAATTTCCCGGGAAATAAGCTACCATATGGGGGGCGGATATCCGCCCCCCATATGGTACAAGGGACATCTGAAAATGCGGATTCTCAACAAAGGGAGCATGGGGGCACATCTCCCCGAGAAAGCTAGAAAGTTACTTTTTTAGATATGAACTATAAAGAAAGGAGAAAGTTGCTGAATACCCTCAAACATGTTTTTTAGACATTCAGCAACACAGAGATAAAAATGGAAAAAATATTTGCTCCATGGAGAATGTCCTATATCCAATCAACAGATAAACCGTCAGGTTGTATTTTCTGTGCCTTTCCTGAGGAAGATAAGGACGAGGAAAACCTGATAATCCACAGAGGCAAGAGGTCTTTTGTCATACTAAACAGATATCCATATAATTCAGGCCATCTGATGGTCGTCCCCTATAGACACACATCCAACTACGGCTCACTCACGACAGAGGAGATATGTGAGATTCACCATCTTTCCTCTGTGTCAATAGAGGTGATGAAAAGCACCATTAAGCCAGATGGTTTTAATCTTGGCATAAACCTCGGGAAGGTAGCAGGAGCAGGTGTGGAGGACCATGTCCATCTTCATATAGTTCCCCGATGGAACGGCGACACGAATTTTATGCCGGTCATGGGAGATATCAGGGTTATACCCCAGTCCCTTGAGGATACCTACAGGGTGTTTCGTGAGTCATGGCCTCGATAACCGACAGATATTGGAGCATAAAAACAACTGAGACCTTCGTGCTGAAAGAACGAAGGTCTCAGTTTATAGCCACGGTAGCACCGGCATCCACAGTGGAAGAGGCTAAAAAGTCCATCGAGGCCATATCAAAAAGATATTCCGACGCAAGGCATAACTGCTGGGCCTACAGGGTGGGATATCCCGATACGGTTGACCACTCCTCAGACGACGGGGAGCCGTCCGGATCCGCAGGTAGACCCATCCTCGGTGCTATATTGAAGGCAAACCTTTTCGACCTAGCAGTGGTGGTGACCAGATACTTCGGAGGCGTAAAGCTAGGTGTGAGAGGGCTTATTGACGCCTATTCCTCCTCCGCAGGGGAGGCCTTGGCTCTCTGCCAAAGGGAGGAACTGATGGTCACGGTCTCCTTTAAATTCTCCTGCTCCTACGATCGTTACAGGGACTGCCTCCATCACGTCACGTCCATCGGAATAGACGAAAGCTGGATGACACCGTCCTTCGATCAGGCGATATCGGTGACGATGAAGGTGCCTCTGTCTCAGGGGCAAGAGATGGAGACGCTCCTGGAGGACCTGAGGCAGAGGTCTATATTGACCGATTGGGGCAATGCTTAGTCAGTAAAGATCAAGGCTTATTCACTCTTCTTAAAGGCCATATTCCAGGGTCCAATCCCGACTAACTGGGGATCTACTGCGTCCCTTGGAGGAAGCTCTTCCGCTCCATAACCGATAACGGCTATGCCCTGAACCTCCACGTGAGGGG
This sequence comes from uncultured Synergistaceae bacterium, assembly GCA_964395085.1. Taxonomy (GTDB): domain Bacteria; phylum Synergistota; class Synergistia; order Synergistales; family Dethiosulfovibrionaceae; genus Dethiosulfovibrio. Next base: position 24,770 of record CAYNAN010000019.1, on the reverse strand, counting down.
GAACCTTAAGAACCTCTCTGACCTGTTCCTCCTTAGGGGAACGACGATACACCCCAAACCACACCGACGATAGGTCCAGTGAGGTAGCGGCTATAAGCATGTTCTCTAGCGCCGCGGCACAGTCCTCCAGCCATCCCAAGCTATCCTTAGGATAGGAGGAGAGATCGGCACATACCGCTACGGCCAAGGTTGCCTCCTTGAAAATTACGCCCTGAGATAGAGCATCGGCTAGAGAGTCCAGGGTAGACCTGTCCTCCAGGAGAAGAAAACGAAACGGCCTGATTCCCTTGGCGCTGGGAGAGGCGGTGGCTGCGGTAAGTATACAATCTCTCTTCCATTCCTCCACTGGCCTGTCCCTGTGAAAGCGCCTGACGCTTCTTCTCGCCAGAATAGACCTCACGGCATCCGGCATCAATTCGGACAATTTTTCCATAGCAAAAGCACACCCTTTCTATTGGAGTTGACACAGATGATACAACAAAACCCACGGCCCCTGTCGTCTTTCAATTCATCGGACCTGATCTACATTTTGGAGGAGGTAAGCGGAAAAAGCGACTCAAAATCAGTAGCTCTCTCCAAGGAGATAAGGAAGGAATTGGCGCGAAGGGGAACAACAAAAGAGCGCGAAACGATTGACCTTAGTTGACTAATAAAGATCGGCCGTCCTTATTGATGCCTCTAAAAACGCTGATCCACGGACAAATTCCCCGATGGTAATCTTAACGAGAGTCCTTAGAGATGCCCTTATAGCTGTTTCTAGATCGATTGTTTCACGTGAAACAATTTCAGGGCATCTCTAAAAACTCGCATTTGAATCCCCTAAGGGCAACAGAATATCGAGTGTACAGGCTCAAGCAGGCTCTGTCGGAACGGTATTCCCAAGGAGGGTCGTTTCTAAAGCTCCCCTCCATTCAGCGATTATAATCTGCTATAGTTTTTTCCATTGCCGCTCTGATAACCTCAAACTCTCGCAATAGGTCGTTCTTCAGTGCAACTATATCGTTCAGCTTTCCCTGTTCCACTGATTTTTCCATAGACAGGGCTAAAGAGGCGAGCTCTTTCGCTCCGACAGTGTTAGACGATCCCTTGACGGCATGAGCATGAAGGCCTACCGATCTCCAATCATTTGAGATAATTGCATCCGATATAGCGGATATCTTTTTAGGCGTTTCGGATAGAAATCCCCTGATCACCTCATCGACGACGTCGATATCGCCATCCAAAAGATCCACAAGAAAGGACTTGTCCCAAGCGCTGCATTCCAAGCGTATTTCCCCTGGTCTAGGAGTTACCGACGGAATAGAACCTCTATCGGAGTCGCTGGCAGGTAGCCATCTCTCGAGTATATCCTGAAGCGATCGTCTAGATATGGGCTTTGTTATGTAATCGTCCATTCCTGCCTCAATCGATTGATCTCTATCGTCGCTCATGGCGTTGGCTGTCACTGCTACGATAGGGACTTTACCCTTATGACCGTCTATAGCCCTGATTCTCCTGGTCGCCTCGTATCCGTCCATTACGGGCATCTGACAGTCCATGAGGACTAAATCGTAGTCTCCCTCCGCCACCGCCGCCACAGCCTCCTCGCCGTCGATCGCCACGTCGACGTATATACCCATTTTTTTGATCATCTCAGTTACGACTATACGGTTGACGTGGTGATCCTCGACCACCAACAACCTGGTGTTTTTCCTCCAAAACCCAGGGGCAGACGACGGTTCCGATAGGGCTACTTCGTCCCTGAAGGTTCCCTCGGGCTGTCTCTCCAGGGTCACCACGAACCAGAAGTTAGAGCCCACCCCTTCCTGGCTCTCGACCCCTATAGCCCCGCCCATCAGCTCCACCAGCTGTTTGCTGATGGCAAGTCCCAGGCCCGTTCCTCCGTGCTGTCTGGTACTGGTGCTGTCCAGCTGGGAGAATTTGTCGAAAAGCAAGCCCATCTTATCTACAGGGATCCCTCTCCCTGTGTCCATGACGGAAAAACGGACCATGACGTCGGTATCGTTATGGCAGTAAAGGTCGACCTTTATCTCCACCGACCCTCGCGATGTAAACTTGATGGCGTTGCCGGTGAGGTTGAACAGTATCTGCCTTAGGCGCCATGGATCACCTCTCAGGAAGGGCGGAACCTCCGGCGACAGAGAGATTTTGAAGGTAAGTCCCTTGGCCTTTACTGTGGACTCCATCAGATCCCCGAAGTGGTCCAGCAGAGCAGCGAGGTTGAAGTCAACCATCTTGAGTTCCAGCTTCCCAGCCTCCACCTTGGAGAAGTCCAAAATGTCGTTTATAAGCTCCAACAGTGAGTTTGCGCTAGACCGAAGGATCTGCATAAATCGGCGCTGATCGTCCTCTAGAGGGGTATCCAGCAGCAGTTCGGTCATTCCGAGGACGCTGTTCATAGGGGTGCGTATCTCGTGGCTCATGTTGGCGAGGAACTCGCTTTTAGCGACACTTGCGGCTTCGGCCTTCGTTTTGGCGATCCTCAGGGCCTCCTCGGCCCGTTTTTGATCGGTGATATCGTAGGCGGAGGCGACTACGTACTCGACCGTCCCCTCTGGAGACAGCTTTGGGCTCTTCAGTATAGACAAAAGCCTCGGTTCTCCCGACGAATCGGGAACCCATTCCTCCGTCTGCATAGACCTACCGGTAGTGAAAACCTCTACGTTTACCTTTCGACACTCTTCCACGATCTCCGGCGGAAAAATATCGTACATATCCTTGAAGGCCAGGTCATTAGGATTTACTCCCAGGAAGTCCCCGTGGGCCTTGTTAACCGCTCCATAGGTATGGTCGTCGATAAGATACCAAAGCTGAATCTGAACGTTATCGAGGAGAATTCTCCTCTCCTCAAGCGCCCTAGCCAGGGCCTCTTCAGCGGCTTTTCTTTCGGTGACATCGGTCTGGACCCCAAAGTGCCCTGTTATACGGCCATCTTCGTCGTAGGTGCAGATATAATCTCCGTCGAACAGCACATCGGTGCCGTCCATTCGCTTTTCCCTGGTCTCCACGTGCCATCGTCCCTTATCGAACAGCCCACGCCACAGTGTCCGTCCGTAATCTATATCGTGTGAAAAGAGATCGTAAGGGGTAATACCGATAAAATTGTCCTCCGTAGCTCCGTAAAGATCGAGCATTGCCTGGTTTACCTTTACAATCCTCTGATGGCCCATAACGTAGTCCAATAACCTATCCTTGTCGCTTTGGTCGTTCCAGGTTATAGGCTCGTCGAGCATCATGAAGAAAAAGCCGCTCAGAGACTGGGCGAAGAACATATCAAGCTGTTTTTTGCTCTCCGAAAGGCTCTTTTCCGCCTGTTTTTGCTCGGTTATATCCATCACGAACCCGACGACTTTTTCCGTTTTTCCTCCTCCATCTCTGACAACCCCAGCGGACTCCTTGACCCATCGTACCTCTCCGCTATCTGTGATAATCCTGTGGCTGTAATCCAACGAAACTCCCTTTTTTAAGGCCACGATGGACTCTGTTGTCTTTAGGACCAGGTCCCTGTCATCGGGATGGATCCGTCTCACAAATCCCTCGAAGGTCCCCTCAAAGGTGCCCTCCTTGACGCCAAAAAGGGCCTCACACTCCGGCGACCAAAACAGCCTTGAGGTGTTTATGTCGAACTCCCAGGTCCCAGCCCTGGCGAATATCTGAGCTTTGGATAGCCTTTCCCTGTACTCGGTAAGTCTTTCCTCCGACTTTTTTCTGTCTGTGATATCCCTCGCTGCGGCGTAGATAAGCCTGCCCTTGGGGTAGGATCGCCATTCTATGAAGCGGTAGGATCCATCTCGACATCTATAGCGGTTGACGAAGTTCAATACCTTATCACCCCGGGACAGGCTTTCCACTGCCTTAAGAGTGGGCTCAAGGTCGTCGGGATGGACGAAGTCCAAAAACTTTCCGCCGTCCAGCTCCTCTGAGGAGTAACCCAGGATCTCCGACCAGGCGTGGTTGGTCTTCACGAAGTTTCCATCTACATCGGCGATACAGAGTAGATCTAGGTTGACGGAGAAAAAGCCCTCCAGCTCCTCGGTCTGTCTCTTATATTCGGTTATATCGAGAAAAAGGGTGGTGAAGAAGTATTTTTCTGTGGAGTGGGCATAGACTCTGAACCATTTTCCTAAAGGCTCAGAATAACTCTCGAACTCCCTCTCCTCACCTGTCAGAGCGACCTCTCCGTAGACAGCGATCCAGTCAAAATCGGAGGACTCCATCCCGGGCAGACACTTTCTTGCGGTTTTGTTCAGAATATCGTCTCTGTTGAGACCGGTTAGACGCTCAAAGGTAGAATTAACCTCCAGAAAAACATAATCGAAGGGCTTGCCGTCGCCATCGACCAGTATCCTGTGGTGGGCAAAGCCCAAGAGGGGGCTTTCCTTGATAAGTTTTTCCAGCTTACAGACCATAACGAACACCTCCAGCGGCCTCAACGGCAACAACCCTCGTATTTAGACAAGTATATCATGATGGGGGAAAAAACCGTTTCTAGTGTTACTTAAAAGGGTATATAAAAGCTGACCTTTATAGACCTTAAGCCCACGTCGAGGGGACTCAAGTGTGAGTTTTTAGTGGGTCCCCTGTAGTTAGAGAGCGCCTTTTTTTACTTGTCACTCTTTTCACAAGTGGGGTTGCCTCCACGCAGACAACGGCTATAATGGGGCCAAGATCAACTAAAAAAATTTGAAAAGAGGCGTAGGACATGAGGTTTTCTAAAATAGCGGCTCTTCTTGCTGTAATTATCGGGGTATGTTACGGAGCTCAGGGATTGGTGGACGTGGCGGATTCGAGGGAGTTTAAGTCGGTGCAGGAATTGGCCAAATCGGGCAACTCCGACGCCCAGAGGGTGCTGGGTGAGGCATACAGCGCTGGATATCTGGTAGGAAGGGACGATGACGAGGCTCTTAAGTGGCTAAGGCTCTCGGCGGAGCAGGGAAACGCCTCGGCACAGCTGAGCCTGGCCTCCCTGTACTCCAGGATAGGCGACGATGAGGCAGCTTCCAAGTGGTTAGAGATGGCCAGGGTAAACGGCTGTCTTGGGGCAGCCAGATCCGTCTCGGATCTGGGGTTCAACAGCCTGTAACGGATTGTTTCACGTGAAACATTTAAAAAGTGGATCCCTCCTATGAGGAGGGATCCACTTTTTACGTCTACTGCCGCCATGTCCCCGGAACAAACAGCATCACCACGGTGAAAATTTCCAGACGACCAAGCAACATACACAGGGAGAGCACCCACTTGCCTAAGTCAGATATGGCAGAGTAGTTTCCAACAGGTCCGATCTGCCCAAACCCAGGCCCGATATTGCCCAGCGTAGCGGCAACGCTGGACATAGCCTCAACCAGATCCAGCCCCGTTGCGGACATCACCATGGAAAATCCGGCGAAAAGCAGGGTATAGAGTATGAAGAAAGCTGTCATGGAGGCAAGGACGTCTTCCTTAAGCACCCTGCCGTTGAGCCTGAGCCTCACTATCTGCTGAGGATGGAGTAGATGAACCATCTCCATACCGACCCTCTTTATAAGGACCATTATCCTGACGTTCTTTATGCCACCACCGGTCGATCCAGCACATCCCCCTACGAACATCAGCAAGAACAGGATCATCTTGGTGTAGAACGGCCAGAGGTCGAAGTTTGCGGTGGCATATCCGGTGGTGGTGATTATGCTGACCACCTGGAAAGCTCCGTCCCTTATCGCCCTCTCAACCGAGGAAACGTTGCCGGAGATGTAAAGAGCAAAAGCCACGGAGACGGTGGAGAAAAGCACTACCTTAACGTAAAACCTGAACTCCTCATCGCTCCACAAACTTCCCCATTTGCCCTTCAAGACCATGTAGTGCAGAGTGAAGTTTGCCCCAGCCAGGAACATAAACAGGGTTATAACCCAGTCGAAATAGGCGTTTTGATACTGGCCTATACTGCCGTTCAACGGAGAAAAACCCCCTGTCGCCATAGTACCGAAGGTATGGGTGAGGGACTCGAAGATGTTCATGCCACCCAGACATAGGGCAACTATCTCCAGAGCGGACAGAAACACGTAGACCCCCCAGAGCAGTACCGCGGTCTGCTGAACCCTCGGGGTCAGCTTCTCCGGGGTTGGACCTGGAACCTCAGCCTTGAAAAGTTGCATCCCTCCAACCCCTATAAATGGCAGTATCGCCAGGCTGAGGACTATTATGCCCATGCCACCCAGCCAGTGGGTCAGGCTCCTCCAGAATAGTATCCCCCTGGGGTTGGCCTCTATATTAGTCAAGATAGAGGCCCCTGTGGTCGAAAAGCCCGACATGGCCTCGAAAAACCCGTCTGTATAGGTCGGAACAGAGTGGGAGAGGTAGAAGGGCAGAGCTCCCACTGCGGAAGCCACAACCCATGATAGGGTGACGACGGCGAAGGCTTCCCTGATACCCAGATCTTGGTAGTCGTCCCCCCTGCCGATAAGGAACATTACGACCCCAGTGCATATCCCAATCAAAATGGAGGCCACGAAAGACCCTGAGTCCGGTGTGCCGTCGGACAGGCTCCAATAAAGAGGCCATACCATGGAGAGGGATACTATCCCCACAAGAAGACCCAGGACCCTCAGCACCAGCCTAAATCTCACTGTGAGACCCCCAGTATCCGAATGGCCCTGGGCAGGAGGTCTCCTGTGGCGAATATGGAAACCACATCTTCACCACAGAGGGCCAGTTCCCCCCCTGGTACTATTACTGTATCGCCTCTTTTTACCATAGCCAGGATGATCCCCTTGGGCATGTTCAGGTCCTTCAGCTTGACCCCCACAACCGAGCTGTCACGCGGAACAGTTACCTCAAGCATCTCCGCTCCTATCCTGTCGATGAGGGAAAGACTCCCTGCGGTCTCCGGATAACGGACGTGTCTGAGTATGACCGACGCGAGGGAGTCGTTGGGGTTTACCACAGCGTCTATGGGAAGGCTCTCAGCCAGCCTAGAGTAGACCTCCTTTCTGACCACAGCCACGGTTTTTCTGGCCTTCATCCTGCTTCCCAACGTGGCCAGTATCATGTTTAGCTCGTCGTTATCGGTGGTGGCGACAAAACCGTCGACGTCCTGAATTCCCTCGTGCTTCAGGAGCTTTTCGTCGGTCCCATCTCCCCAAAGGACGGTCACGTCCTGGAGTTCCTCTGCTAGCCTCACGCACTTCTCCCTGTTCCGGTCCAGTATCTTTACCTCTATCCCTCTGTAGCTATTGACGAGCCTTCTGGCCAGATGGACCCCCAGCTTTCCGCCTCCTACTATCATCACCCGCCTGAGGCCCCGCCCCTTGGCCGGATGAAACAGCTCCTGGACCTTGAACACCATTTCCCTGAAAGAAACCAGAAAGCACAGGTCCCCCTCCTGTGCAACCCACTCTCCAGACGGCACGATGCCCTTTCCGTCCCTCTCAACGTATACCATCACCGACGACAGGCCTGGGTTCTCCCGTCCGACGTCGATCAGGCTTTTGCCCAGGATGGGGGACGTCGATTCCACCCTGAAGGCGTAGGATCCGGCCTTGCCGTCGAATAGCTCTGAGGCGTGGACGGCAGCGTTGACCGCCAGGAGGTCCTCTATATCCCTAGCCACGGATCTCTCAGGGGAGTTCATGACATCTATCCCCAAAAACGAGGCCCACTGGGGCGTGTCGGTGTACTCCATGCCCCTTGCTCTTGAGATGGCCCTTTTGACACCGCACCTTTTAGCCACCCAGCAGGCCATTATGTTAACCTCGTCGTGATCTGTGCAGGCCACAAGAAAATCCACGTCACAGCCCTCAGATATGCCAGCCCTCTCCAGAACAGGTGGCCTGGCACCGTTTCCAACCACCACCGCTACGTCCAGCTCGTCCTCAAGCCTGGCTGCCATGTCCTGGCTTCTCTCCACCACTACTATATCGTGCCCCTCCTGCGAGAGACTGCGGGCTATGGTATAACCGACGTTTCCAGCCCCAACTATGACGATCTTCATGACACCCTCCATACTATTTTTTTAGGGAACAGGAGCACTCTATATGAGATCGAGGAAAAAAGCAAACCTGCCGCTTTCGCGGCAGGTTTGCTTGCTTTTCTATCCTTCTTCAGCTATTCGCTTTATGGCCTTAAGGGTCATATCCACCTGTTCCTCTGTGGAGAAAAATCCCACGCTAAGCCTGAGAGCCCCCTGTGGAAAAGAACCCAAAGTCCTATGGGCCAGAGGGGCACAGTGAAGACCTGGCCTGGTCTCTATTCCCATGTCCGCCAGCTTGCCGGCGATTATCCCGTTGTCCATGCCCTCAAGGTTCACCGCGAAGACCGGAAGCCTTCCGTCCATCTCGGAGGACCCGTGGAAAACGATCCCAGGAACGGACTTTAGCCCCTCAAGCAATCTGGAGCCCAGCTCCTCCTCCCTTCTGTGGATAACGTCGATGCCTATCTCGTCTATCCACTTAAGGGCAGCGAGAAGTCCCGCAATCCCAGGGAGGTTTGGCGTCCCTGACTCAAACTTGTCAGGCATGCTCTCAGGCTGGTGCTCCTCATGGGAGAAGCTGCCGGTTCCCCCCTCCACAAAGGGCTCACACAGCTCGGCAAAGGACGGTTTCCAGACTATCCCTCCTATTCCCTGTGGGCCCATGAGACCCTTGTGTCCTGTAAAACAGAGGGCGGCCAGCCTCAGTTTCGAGGCAGAGATGGGGATAACCCCAGCGGTCTGAGCCGTGTCAAGGACGAAGTGGATATCTTTCTCGACGCATATTCTGGATAAGCTCTCCACATCCTGAACAGCCCCACAAAGGTTGCTGCCGTGGGACATCACAAGCATATCCACTTTTTTCGACTCGCAGAGAGATCTAAAGACTTCAGGATCGAGTTTTCCACAGCCGTCGCATCCCATAACCTCCACGTTGACGCCGTTTTTCTCCAGCCTCCTAAGGGGCCTGATAACGGCGTTATGCTCCATCGACGTGGTCGCAACGGTCATTCCAGGCTTCAAATATCCCTTTAAAACAACGTTTAAAGACTCAGTTATGTTAGACGTAAATGATATATAACGAGGATCTCCGTCTCTGTATCCTCCAAGGGTCCTGCCCAGCCACTCCCTACACTCGATAACCATATCCATAGTGTCCAGATCCCTGCCAGACGCGGCTCCTCTGGCGAGGTTTGCTCCTCTTCCGACCATAAAATCGAAAACCGCCTTAGGCACAGGATCGGGCTTTGGCCAGCTTGTCGCTGCGTTGTTCATGTATGTGGACAATTTTATACCCCCTATAAGAATAAACTCTATCCCTATTATTCACATATTTCTTTTGCTGTAAAGGGAGAGCTCCTTTATCCACATAGTCCTTCGGTCTGTATTATAATATCCACTCACCTCTACGGTATCGACGTTTTTTTATCCACAATAGTGGACAGAGTGTGTATAACTATCCGATTTCAGCTGTAATGGGGTTTGACAGGTTTCGTCAAATTGTGTGGATAACTTTCCACAATCCGTTACGACCTTGAAACTATGGGATTCTTTTTTTTCACATCGTGATGTATGATACCTGTGGATATGTGGATAACTTTTGTGGACGAGGTGAAGGCCTGTGACTGATTTTGAAAGGGTTTGGCAGGATATTATAGCGGCAGCTACTCCAAGGCTCCCTGAGGGGGCGGTGGACATTTGGCTCAAAACCTGCGTGCCAATAGAGATAGAGGACGGCTTTCTATCGCTGGACGTGGCAAACGACTTTATAAAGGTCCAGATACAGGACAGGTTTATGAAAATCCTGGAGGAGACCATGGTGGACCTGGGATACGGAACCGGTCTCAGGTTGAGCGTGGGGGACGGTGAGAACAGAAAAGAGCAGGAGAGAGCGGAGAAGACCGTGAGGCCCCAGTCCTCGTCAAATGTAAACGGTTTAAACCCTAACTACCTTTTTTCTTCCTTCGTCGTGGGAAAATCCAACAGACTGGCCCACGCGGCTAGCCTGGCGGTAGCGGAGAACCCGGGAGCGGCCTACAACCCTCTGTTCATATGGGGAGGGGTCGGTCTGGGAAAGACCCACCTAATGCACGCAATAGGTCATCATGCACTCCAGAATAACAGAAATTTGAAGGTTTCATACGTCAGCTCTGAAAAATTCACAAATGAGCTTATCACCAGCATAAAGAACAACAGGACTTCCGAGTTCAGAAACAGATACAGGACGATGGACCTGCTCCTGATAGACGACATACAGTTTCTGGCCGGAAAGGAGAGCACCCAGGAGGAGTTTTTCCACACTTTCAACAGCCTCCATAACGACAAGAAACAGATAGTCCTCAGCTCAGACCGCCCTCCTAAGGACATAAAGTCCATAGAGGACAGGCTGGTCAGCCGTTTCGAGTGGGGATTGGTGACGGACATACAGTCGCCGGACTACGAGACCAGGATAGCCATACTCACCAAAAAGGCCGAGTTCAGGAATTACGCTATTCCCTATGACGTGGTCATATACCTGGCCCAGAACGTCCCCAGCAACATAAGAGAGCTGGAGGGAGCTCTGAACAGGGTCATAGCCTGTGCCGAGCTTAACAGCGAGCCCATAACGGTGGATAACGCCTCGGAATGGCTCAAGGACATAGTCAGACACACATCGAGGGGACCGGTGAGCATAGACCTGATCCAACAGATAGTTGCCGAGGAATGCTCCTTTACAGTGGAGGACCTTAGGAGCAGCAAGAGGACCTCAGAGATAGCCTTGGCTAGACAGATAGCCATGTATGTGTGCAGAAAACACACTGAGAGCAGTCTTCAACAGATAGGGATAGCGTTCAACAAGAAAGATCACACAACCGTTATACACGCTCAGAAAAAGATCGAGCAGATGCTAGATAACAACCAAAGGGTAAAAAGTATTGTGGATAACGTCGAGAAAAGGCTGTGATTTGACGTGAATCCACATGTGGATAAACGATACGATCGGTTTATTCACAAAACATATGTGGATACTGTGGATAAATATCCCCAGACTCGCCTATAACTTATCCACAGTGGAAAATCAGCCCGATAGGGGCCATGGGACAGTTATACACATATACACAGTCATTACTACTACGACTGCTGCCTTATAAAATAAAAGAGAGTAGAAAAACACAGTGGGGAGGATATCCACATGAGGCTTACTGTAGACAAAAATACCTTTATGAAATCATGGCAGATGGCAGAGAGAATTTCTGCCGCTAAAAGCCCTTTAAACGTAATATCGGGAATACTGCTTTCCGCTGAGGGAGAGGAAACCACCTTATTGGCCACGGACCTGAAGACATCGATAAAGACGTCCGTAGAAGGTGTCACGATACAGGAGTCAGGAAAGGCCGTTTTTCCAGTAAAAGTAGTGGGAGAGCTGTTTAAAAAGGCTCCGACATCCATATTTGAGATAGATATAGACAATAACGGTAAGGGACTATTAGTATCTGGTAGAAATAGATATAGGTTCTCGACCTATCCATGTGAGGAATTTCCAAAACTACCTTCACCGTCGGGGGCATCGCCGTTCTGCGAGATCGGCAAGGAAGAGCTTCAAAGGATCATGGACGAGGGAGGTATAGCCGGAAACATGGGGGAGGAGTTTCCAAAATACCTTGGAGCCGAACTGCTTCAGGTAAAAAACGGCGAGTTCCACTGCGTGTCCACCGATGGGAGAAGGCTATCCCTTTCTAAAGCCTACGTGGACAGAGAGTTCAAGGACCAGGACATGCTGCTGCCCTTGGCCTCTGTTAGGGAGTTTTTGAGGATATTGAGCGGCATTAACGCCGAGGACAACGTCAGGATCTCCATAGACGGAGCTCTAGGATACTTCTCCTGCGGAAACATAGATTTCTCCGTTAGAAGGGTAGAGTCCACCTTCCCAAACTACGAGAGGATACTCAGCCCCAACACAACCACCACACTGGAGGTCGATAGATCACAGTTTATCTCGGCCCTGGAGAGGGTTGACGTGGTCGTCAGAGATAGCACTAGGATGGTTGTACTCATACTGTCGCCTGGTGGAGACCTGCTTCTTTGGGGAAGGGCTCCAGACGTCGGAGAGGCAAGAGAGGTTATAGACGGAATGATAAAAGGGGAGCCCTTGAAGGTTGCCTTTAACGTCAACTACATGATAGATGGTTTAAAGGCCTTCCATGGAGACAGCGTGTCCCTATCCTTCAACGGCCAGGAGGGACAGATGATGATGCTCAGGCCAAACGAGAGCGACTTCCTGTACATGCTCATGCCTATGAAGCTGAAGAGCTCCGACCTCGACGGACTTGAGGATTTTGAGGAATCGTCGTTCTAGGCCGTGTTTTTTAAAGAGACAGGAAGCGTAAACTTTAAAAATCTAACCACAGGGAAGATCCTATGGGGCGACGGACTCAACCTGATATCCGGTCCAAACGGATCGGGCAAGACCAACCTTATAGAAACCCTGAACATCCTATCCGGCTGGGGGCCTTTCAAACAGGTGGGCAAGATCGACCTACTCAACTGGAGCTCAAACGAGAGCAGGGGCTTTCTCCAAGCTCAGGTCTCTGGGGAGGAAGAGGTGCTGATTCAGAGCTCTGTGACGTCCAGGTGTTTCATGAAATGCGACGGAAAGAGGAGCAACTGCTCAAGCATAAGGGTAAAGGTCCCGACCCTCTCCTTCCTCCCGGGCGACCTGGCCCTTCTGGAGGGATCTCCCTCGGTCAGGAGAAGGTTCATAGACGTCCTCTGTGCAATAATCTACCCTCTCTACGCTCTCAGACTAACGGAGTACAGAAGGGCGATATCCCATAAAAAAGCCCTATTGGAGTCAGGCAGGGCCACGGAGATAGTGGACAAAGCCATAGCCCCTATAGCCTCGTGGATATGGGGTTGCAGGGATAGGGCCGTTAAGGCCATAGGAATGGGCCTGGAGGCCTCTTTGTCACTTCCTCCAGGCCCTATGTCCTTTTCGATGGAAAGGGGCTGTGGAGGGCTCTTGAACGACGGAGAGGAGGATTACCTCCTTTCGGTGGAGAGACACGCCAGGAGGGAGAGGGGATCTCGCAGGCCTCTGGTTGGGCCTCACAGGGACGAGTTCAGGATAACCTCAAACGGTATTGCCGCTTCCTCCGCCTTCAGCAGGGGACAGAGGAGGAGGGCATCTCTATCCCTGGTTATAGCCGCGGGATGGGCGGTCCAGACTAAACTCAGGAGAGCCCCTATTCTTCTTCTTGACGAGGTGGCATCCGAGCTGGATCGGGAGGGCCGTCGCATAACGGTAGAGACCCTATCCAGCCTTGGATGGCAGGTAATAGCGGCTACGGCTGAGGAGGATATGGACTGGCCCGGAACGGTGTGGATCGCTGGGGACGGGACCTTTAAACGAAAGGATTAATGCTCATGAATAAAATAATCTTAGCTGTTTTAGCGTCCCTTTTGCTCCAGGGATCGGCCATGGCTGCCCCAGCCGTATGGGGGATACCGGGCGGATCCAGGTTCGACTCGGTTTTGTCCGCCATGACCGAGAGGGGCTGCACCCTGAGGCTGGACCTGTCCGCCATGGACATGGGAAAACGACGGGAGAGCCTCTTTGAAGGGGTATTTTTCGACAGGCCCTGTTCCATAAGGGCCGAGTTCGACGGTGATAGCCTGTCGGTGTTTCAGTTTTTCTTCTTGAGGAAAGACGGTCCCACAAGCCAGGACGTGGGGGATATGCTTGGAAACTACTCCGAGCTTACCCTTAAGTTGAGGTCCAAGTACGGCTACGAGAGAAAGGTAGAATCCCACGCTGGAGGGGAGACCCAGGTTTGGTCAAATGACGGGGTAACCATAACCCTATCCTGCGACGGTAGATCTATAACTGGACACACTACTGTTTTGACATACGACTTTAGAGGAGCAAAAGAATAAGCCATGATAAAAACCGACGTCTTCGACGTTATAGTGGTTGGTGCGGGACATGGAGGGTGTGAGGCAGCACTGGCCTCCGCCAGGATGGGCAAGAGGACTCTCCTTTTGAACCTATATCTGGACAATATCGCCCTGATGCCCTGTAACCCATCCATAGGCGGACCGGCCAAGGGACATCTCATAAGGGAAATATCAGCCCTCGGCGGGGAGCAGGCCAGGGCGACGGACGAATCGGCCCTGATGATGAGATGGCTTAACACGTCCAAGGGTCCGGCTGTCAGGGCTCTAAGGGCTCAGTGCGATCTTCACGACTATCATCGCCATTATCGACGGGCGCTGGAGAACTGCCCCAACCTGGAGCTGCACCAGGATACGGTTGTAAGCTTGACGGTGTCCAAGGGAAGGGTCACTGGGGTGAAGACCCTCTACGGTCTCAGCTATTCCGGCAGGGCGGTTATATTGACCACCGGGACGTATCTGGACGGCAGGGTCCATATAGGAGACGTTAACTTCTCCTCCGGTCCCCTTGGTCAGATACCGGCCCACGGGCTTAGCGAATCGCTGAGGGATCTGGGTTTCAGAATGGGACGGCTCAAGACAGGAACCCCTCCCAGGTTTCACTCCGACTCCATAGATTGGGGCGCCCTCGAGATACAGGAGGGGGAGGTAGAGCCTCAGGCCATGGACCTTTGGGACGAGCCCAGGGTCTACAGGGAGATGACCTGTGGAATAGGCCGGACCAACAGGAAAATTCACGACATCATACTAGAAAACATAGAGAGGTCCCCTATTAAGTCGGGAAATATCACTGGGACTGGCCCTAGATACTGTCCTTCCATAGAGTCAAAGGTTATGCAGTTTCCCGATAAGGACAGCCATCCCATATTTTTCGAGCCCGTCTCCAGGGGAAGCAAGGAGATATACATCCAGAACTTCTCCTCCAGCCTTCCCTACGACGTACAGGTTCAGATCTCGAAAAAACTGCCAGGCTGTGAGAACGTCAGGATAATGAGGCCAGGCTACGCCATAGAGTACGACTACGTCGATCCGACCCAGCTGAGTCCTTGGCTTGAGACCAAGTCCATCAAGGGGCTTTTCCTGGCGGGACAGATAAACGGGACCTCAGGCTACGAGGAGGCGGCTGTACAGGGCTTTATGGCCGGTGTTAACGCTGTTTTGACCATGAGAGACGAGGATCCTATCGTCCTGGGAAGGCATCAGGCCTACATAGGCGTCCTAATAGACGATCTAGTGACAAAGGGGACGAAAGAGCCCTACAGGATGCTGACCAGCAGGTGCGAGTACAGGCTCCTTATGAGGCACGACAACGCCGACAGGAGGCTAGCCCCTATCGGCAGAAAGCTGGGCCTCATCGACGACGAAAGATGGTCGGCCCTACAGAAGACCTGGGACTCACTGGACAGGGAGGTTCTCAGGATGGATAAAGTTCGCATCTCGCCGAACGACTCCATAAACTCGGACCTATATTCGATAGGAGAGCCTCCCATAGATCGCTCCGCCACGGCGGCGGAGCTCCTCAGGAGGCCCAACGTCACCTATGACCTAATAAGCAGACACGTGGAACCATCCGAGGATCTGGATCTGTTTGTAGCCAGGAGGGTCGAGATAGAGGTCAAGTACGCCGGCTACGTGGCCCGTCAGGAGAGGACCGTCGCTAAGATAGAGGGTATGGAGAGCTTGATCATCCCTGACGATTTTGACTACAAATCCCTCAGTGGCATGTTGGCCGAAAGCCTGGAGAAGCTGGAGTCCATAAGGCCGAGGACGCTGGGACAGGCTGGAAGGATATCCGGCGTCACTCCGACCGACCTTCAGCTTCTGTCCCTGGCTCTATCGGTCAGGAGAAGGAAATGTCCAGGCGAAAAAGCGGTATAGAGAGCCTAGGATCGCTCATACCCAGAAGGATCCCACAGGGACTTTCCATCGCCATGACCATAGCGGAGATGGTGAAGGAGTGGGAGTGGGTGGCAGGGCCGAACCTGGGCAGCAAGAGCAGGCCGGTCAGCATAGAGAGGGACATCTTAGTGGTGATCTGCCTAACCCCCTCTGTGGCAAAGGTCCTGGACATGAAAGCAGGAGGGCTCATCACAAGGATAGAGAACAGGTGGAGGATCGGCATAAAGGGCTTCAGGGTCGTTGTGGGGCGTATAGAGGCCCAGAAAGAGCGTCCAGCTCCGACTCCCTACAGGATAGAGCCGTCCAAGGCGTCGATCCAGGCCTGTCTTAATTACACATCGGATAAGATAGAGGATGAAGATGTAGCAGAGGCCTTAGCCAGATTGATGGCTACTTACATGAAAAAATTTCCGTCTAAAAGTTAGAATTAAGGAGGTGTTTTTGTGAGGTGGTTTGTGTTGTTCTTGTGCCTGTGTTCCTCTCCCGCTTTCGGGTGGCAGGATAGGTATGAAGCCATGGTCCAACGTAGCCTAAGCATGGAAACTCACCAGGCTGAGGCTGACTCTCTAAAGGCAGAACTCCTGTCTGAGGCCTTCCATGTGGGAGAGCTTGAGCTTTGGAGGTCCCTGTGGGATGGAACTTCAAGAGAAAGGGCGTCTCGAGGCCTTGCCCTGATAGAGGCCCTCTATCCAAACGGGGATCCATCCCGATGGGAGGAAATCGGAGGGTTCTTGCATCCGTCACTGGTTCCCAAATCGCTGATGGCTGTCGACGCCGTTTTTGTTGCGGTTAAATCTCTGATGGACCTGGACGGGGGATCGCCCCTTGCCTCCTCGATTATCACATCCTTCGGATCTTCGTCCAGGGCAAAGCACCTTTTTCTGACGTATCTTCCAGAGGACATGTCCTCGGTTTTGGCATCTCTCGTTGAGATGGAACACATGACGGGATTTTGGGAGCCGTACCATATAGTGGGTAGCCTCCCTCTTGCCGCTCCGGTGAGGGGTAACATATCCCAAAGCTCAGCTGTGTCCAGGGGGATGCAGTTTTTAGACGGACTTGGAGTTCCATCGTCAAACGGCCCCTACTGCTGGGACAGGCCGTCAGGACGTATCTACCAGGTGCTAGACAGGGCCGACCCCATGTGGATACCGAGGTCATGAGGATTGTTTCACGTGAAACAATTTACCCCCTTGAGGGTACGAAGGAGGAGAGATGAAAGATGGAGGATAGACGCTTTAAGATAGCCAGGTTCGAGGCGTTGTGTTCTGTCTCGCTTGCGCTGCTTTATCTTCTGTGGTGGTACGGTTTTGCCTACCACGGCACGCCGGAGGATCCAAGCTCGTTTAACTTCGTGATGGGGTTGCCTGGGTGGTTTTTCTTCAGCTCGGTTCTTGGACCGTTCACTTTCTGTATCCTGGCGTGGGCCATGGTTAAGGTGCTCTTTAGGCCTGTGAGCCTTGACTCGAGGGAGGACGAACAAAGTGACTGATCTAAACGTCTCAGTTATGATCCCTGTGGGGCTATACCTCCTTGCTATATACGTCATGGCTGTTATGTGCAGCAAAAAGCTCTCTCAGTCGGGAAATTTCATAGAGGAATACTTTATCGGAAGCAGGGGAATGGGGGGCTTTGTCCTCGCTATGACACTGGTCGCGACCTACACCAGCGCCAGCAGTTTTATAGGTGGTCCAGGAGTGGCCTATAAGATGGGGCTCGGATGGGTCCTTCTGTCGATGATACAGGTCCCTACCGCCTGGTTGACCCTGGGGGTTCTAGGGAAAAAATTTGCCATAATATCCAGGAGGATCAACGCAGTCACAGTCAACGAGGTGTTGAGGGCCAGATACTCCAGTCCTTGGGTGGTTATTGCGGCGTCTGTGAGCCTTTTGGCCTTCTTCGTGGCGGCAATGACCGCTCAATTTATAGGTGGAGCAAGGCTGTTTCAGGGAATGACGGGGCTATCCTACAATTGGGGTTTGGGTATTTTTGCTATGACGGTGATCCTTTATACCACAGTCGGTGGATTCAGGGCCGTCGCCCTTACTGACGCGCTCCAAGGAGTGGTGATGATAGTCGGAACTGCGGCTCTTCTTATAGGCATAGTATCGATGGGAGGTGGGATGGAATCGATAGTAATGAAACTGAAGGACTTAGATCCAGCCCTGATAACCCCCTACGGTCCAGGGGGATTTATATCCAAGCCCTTCATAATGTCCTTCTGGGTGTTGGTCTGCTTTGGGATAATAGGGCTACCTCACACCGCGGTGCGCTGTATGGGGTACAGCGACTCTAGGTCTATGCATCAGGCCATGGTCATAGGGACCTTCGTTATCTCATTCGTCATGTTGGGAATGCACCTTTGTGGCGCTTTGGGGAGAGCCATCGTGCCGGATATAACCGTTGGGGACACTATAATGCCCATACTTTCACTGAAGGTGCTTCCGCCGGTAATAGCCGGTGTTTTTCTGGCAGGTCCTCTCGCTGGGGTTATGTCCACCATCGACTCCCAGCTCATACTCGCCTCTGCCACCATAGTCAAGGACATATACGTAAACTACGTCGACCCAAAGGCCGTCTCTCGCGAGGATGGAATGAGGAAAATAAAGACCATGAGCCTGGCTTCGACCGCCATCCTTGGAGTGATAGTTTTTCTGGCGGCTATCCAGCCTCCTGAGCTTATAGTATGGATAAACATATTCGCCTTCGGTGGGATGCAGGCGGCCTTCCTTTGGCCCCTGGTTTTGGGCCTCTACTGGAAAAGGGCCAACGCTCAGGGGGCGCTGGCCTCTATGGTTGTGGGAGTAGGGTCCTATATATTCATGGTCTCCAGTGTGAAGCAGTTCATGGGGATGAACGTTATAGTTCCGACCCTCGCCATAGCCCTGATAGTCTTCGTCGCTGTGAGCTTGATGACCGAAAGGTCCAACGACGAAGTGATAGATCTTTTCTGGAACAAATAGTTTTAGTAGAGGTTTTGCCTGTTTTTCTCGTAACGATCATATTTTTTTATGTTTTTTGATATTCTCCTCCAGTAGACCTCTGGAGACCCGCCGTAATATCGCCCCAAGGCCGTCTTAAGGTTTTTGTTGGAGGATATGTACCCTGACAGAACGATACATCCGGCCTTTATCCCAAGAACCGGATCGTGAAGCTCGTTCTCATTTTTAAAGCCATTTAAATTAAGGATTTCTTTATGGATTTTCCATGTAACCTGCATAACTCCGGAAGATCCGTGGGAGCTTTTTGCGTCCGGGTTGAAGTGGCTTTCTGTGTTGGCGACCGCCACCGCCACATCCAGGGGGATGCCGTATATCCTGCTGTACCTTATGAAGGCGCTGGCCTGTTTTATGGCGGTCGAGTGGGGTATTTTACCGTTTTGACCGACTATGAAGTTGGCCAGTGCAAGGGTCTCCGATCCGGCTCCAGATATTATGGACGAAGCCGCTCCGTATGCCTCGGTTATCCTTGTGGTCGTATCCTGGAGAATGTCGGAAAGGTCCGATTCCAAAGAGGTTCGGGGCAGGGTCATTTTGAGCCACGGAACCGATTCGACCTCTACCGTCAGGGACACGAACAGGGCGTAGTTCACGATAACCAGGGCTATACAAAGGTTTCTGATTGTTTTCCTCATCCTGCTCCTCCGTCGAGATATATACCGGAATTATACATTACATCTCCTCTTGGTATCAAAAATAATCAAAAAACTGGAAGTCGTGGGCCATGGGGTATATCATAGATTCGGAGGGCTTTACATCGATGAAAGAAATATTGGGAGGGTGATCATTTATGAAGTTTAAAACCATCGGGAGTAAAATAACCACTTTTGTGGCTATCCTGCTCCTGGCTACGACTGGCTTGGTGGCCGGCATTTCCTACTGGCAGAGCCAGAAGGCCCTTATCCGGTCCTCTAACGACTACTGTCTGGAGATAGCCCGTAAAAACGCCCAGTTCATAGAGGGCAAGTTTGGGCTTTTCGACGGAGAGCTTCTGGCCCTGAAGGCGGCGGTGACGTCGACCTTCAACCTGGACCTGGCTAAGCTCAGCGGGGAGCTCTACTTCTACCAGTTTGTGTCTCAAAACGTGTCCTTCGTGGGTCGCCTGGCGGAGCAGATGCCGGAGCTTTTGGACATCTACATAGTGTTCAACCCGGAGCTGTTCCCCGAGATCGGGACGGTGCAGAAGCTGTGGTTCACGAGAGGGGAGAACGGATCGATTCAAGCCCTGATGGACGAGAACTTCACGGTAAAGGACCTTTTCGATCGATCTAACCCCAAGACCGAGTGGTTCAGAAAGCCTCTGGACACCGGCAAGGCGGTATGGTCCTCCGCCTACCTGGACGACCAGGGTAGGAAGAGGATCGACTACGATATGGCTGTGGAGATAAGCGGCCATAAGGTGGCGGTTATAGGCATGTCCCTGGACTTCTCCTTCGTGGAGAGGGAGCTGTCCAGCAGGGAGATCTTCGAGACTGGGTATGCCTTCATGATAGACCAGGACGGAAAATACCTATATCACCCCAAGTTCAATATAGACGGTCAAACCATGTCTGAGGTCGAGGACGGCAGCCAGGCCGACCTGCTAGACGCGATAAAATCGGGCAAAGAAGGGGTTAAAAACGTCATTTTGGGCTCAGCAGATAGGATCGTAGCGTTCTCTACCCTTAAAAACGGTTTTGTGGTCTCGGTCTCAGTGCCGGTATCCGAAGTGCTGTCCGACCTGAACGGCCTTAAGGTCAGCGTTTTCATATCGTCGGTAGTGGTCCTTATACTGTCCGTTATCCTGACGCTCATACTGTCAAAGAGCATATCGTCCCCCCTCAGGAGGATGGTCGGTGCAGCCAAGAGGGTGGAGTCGGGCGACCTGACGTTCTCAAGGGACGAGATACTCATATCCGGGAAGGACGAGGTTGTCCAGCTGGCTCACGCCCTGGCAGGCATGACCGAGAGCATGAGGGACGCTATAAAGGGGGTCATTGACCAGACCGACGCAGCCACAGAGAGGTCCGAGGCCATGAACTCTATGGCCCAGGAGATGGCGTCGTCCATGGAGGAGGTTCAGTCCGCTCTGGAGCGTATGCTCACTATTGCTGAGGGCAACTCCGCCGCCCTACAGGAGAGCAACGCCTCAGTCGAGGAGGTAGCCTCAGGGGCTCAGCAGTCGGCTCACGACGCGTCCTCCGGTGCTGAGGCCTCCGAGAAAGGAATGGCGGAGACCGACAGCGCCGTCTCCAAGGTCCTCAGGACAATAGAGAGGATGGAGAAGGCCGGGGAGGTCTCCTTGGAGAGCATAGAGAGGATAAAGGAGCTGGCCAAGTCGGTGGAATCCATCTCCGGATTCGTCGACACCATAACAGGCATAGCTGACCAGACCAACCTGCTTGCCCTTAACGCCGCCATAGAGGCTGCCAGGGCGGGAGACGCTGGAAGGGGCTTCGCCGTTGTCGCGGAGGAGGTCAGGAAGCTTGCGGAGGAGTCGGCCACGTCCGCCAAGGAGATAGACTCGCTTATAGAGGGTCTCCAGGAGAGCTCAAAGAGGTCCATAGGCGCGACAGAGAGGACCGGATCCATCCTGGGAGAGGCTGTGTCCGAGGCAAGGGAGGCAGAGTCCCAGCTTCAGAGGGCCCTGTCACAGATGAAGAGCGTCAACGACGCGATCCAGAACATCGCGGCTGTTGCCGAGGAACAGGCCGCGGCCAGCGAGGAGATGACCTCCGCCATCCAGTCGGTCACCGATTCCACCATGGAGTCGGTCGAGTCGATGAACTCGATCCAGGAGTCCACAGACAAGACCACGAAGGCCGCGGAGAACGTCTCCAGAGAGGCTGAAAACCTCTCCAGCTCCATGGAGGACCTGAAGGCAAAGGTAAACCGTTTTGTGGTGGACAAAAAACAGGGTCTTAAACCACTGGATCGGTAAATAGGTTTAGAATAGGGGGGGGAGGCTCAGCCTCTCCCTTTTGCATACCCCACTTACATGATATGATATTCCATATACGCGTTGGGAGGAGACAAAATATGAACAGACCTGTTAAAGTATCGGACAAGACATGGTGGATAGGCTTAAACGACCGGACCACCGACCTGTTTGAGGCGCTGTGGCCCCTTCCTAAGGGAATTTCCTACAACTCCTACCTGATAGACGACGATAAGGTGGCTATTGTAGACGGTGTTAAATCGGACTTCTATCCCCAGTACATCGAGAACATAAAGGGTATCATCGGATCGGGAAAGACCGTGGACTACATGGTGGTTAACCACGTAGAGCCGGACCATTCCGGAGCGGTCGAGATGATGCTCCAGGCCTTTCCTGATATGACGGTGGTGGGAAACAGCAAGACCATCCAGTACCTGTCCCAGTTCTACGGCGATCTTCCGAGGTCTATTGAGGTCAAAGACGGGGATACCCTGGACCTAGGGTCCCATAAGCTGACCTTTGCCCTTATACCCATGGTGCATTGGCCTGAGACCATGGTTACCTACGACGAGAACACCGGATGCCTGTTCTCCTGCGATGCCTTCGGCAGCTTCGGTGCCCTGGACGGAGGGCTGTTCGACGATCAGCTGGACCTGGAGTCCTACAGATCAGAGACCTACCGCTACTTTGCCAACATCGTTGGAAAATACTCCTCCTTCGTGGAGAAGGCACTTACAAAGGTCAAGGACCTGGGGATAAAACCGACCATGGTATGTCCGTCTCACGGACCTGTCTACAGGAAAAATCCAGGCTATATAGTGGACTTCTACGGTGACATGGCCTGTCAGAGGACAGATCCGGCCGCCTTGATAGTATACGGCTCGATGTACGGCAATACCGCTAGGCTGGCTGAGGCTGTCGCTAAGGGGCTTAGGGATGGAGGGCTCCTCGACGTGGTGGTCAGAAATTCGTCCAAGTCGGAGATGTCCGAGCTTGTCAGGGACACCTGGAGGTGCAGGGGGCTGGTCTTGGTGGGATGCAGCTATAACGGAGGAGTGTTCCCCAAGATATCCCATTTAATGGAGACCCTTGAGGGAAAGAAGATGTCGAACCGCTACATAGGGATATGTGGCTCCTACACCTGGAGCAAGGGGGCTGCCATGAAGCCCATGAGGGCCTTCGCCGAGCAGCCCTGTTGGACAAAGGTCGGCCCGGAGGTTGAGGTGCTGAGCAGGCCGTCAGACGCCGACCTGGAGCAGGCCTTTGAGCTAGGTAAAAACATGGCCGAAATGATACTGTCTTCAGGTGGAAGGTTAGAGTAGCCCAAGAACTCGCAAACGATAAAGCCGGCAGGGGACTCCCCTGCCGGCTTTATCTCTGGAGGTTGTTGGTATGGAGAAAACTTGATCTACCTGGTAGAGCATACATCTTTTTGTGGTTTTTCTCAAGGGCTTTGTTGGCCCAGTATATATTTAACCGCGTCCCTTATGACCTGTACCTCCTCGCCCCTTCCTTTGGCTATATCCTTCACCGGCTGGTCCAGAGGTATGTCCCCTGTCCATCCCTCGTCGGCCAGGTGTTTTACAACCTTAGCTGGGTCCACCGAGTACATCAGGCCTATCTCCGTCAGTGTCAAACTTCCTCTCAGTTCATCTATGTTAGAGGGAGCCTGAGGTACCGATACGGAGGGAGTGGTTGATCCGCCTTGCTCAAACCACTTCGCTATATCGTCGGTGAACTTGTGGTCGTCGAGTCCCTCTATGGATTTAAGGGACTGATCCCGTGGGACGTCGCTCTTGAGCTGGCCTATCTCGATCAATTTATCGATCGGAAGTCCAGTCACGTTAGAGACCTGCTCCAGATTCATCCAACCGTAGACGTACGTGGCTGGGTTGACCCCCTGGCTGTTTTGGGGAATGGAGGCCGACGTGGCCCAAAATCCCGTGTATTTTGCCGCGCCGTAGACCCCGAAGAATATGGCTAACCCCAGGAGTCCCACGATCAAAGGTGTCAAAGTTTTCCTCGATGTACCCATGACAAGAGTGTCTTTTACCGGGCAGGCCTCGACGCAATCACCACAGGCTATGCAGTCCGCCGAGGTCTCCACGTCCTTGGACTCAGGGTCAAGGCCCATGGGACAGGAGTCGCCGCATCTGTGGCAGTGGACGCAGCTGGAGTCGCTTCTTCTTACCTTCACTATGCTGACCTTTTGGAACAAAGACAGCAACCCTCCGAGGGGACACAGATAACGACACCAGAAGCGCTCTATCGCCATGGACGCCCCTATGACCACGAAAAACAGGATCCCGAAGGCCCAGGGGGCCTCTTCAACCTCGGCCCATCCGGCGGAAAGATGCATCCAGGCGACCCACGGGTCGTAGCCCCTCCAGAGCAGAGTGCCGTAATGCCACGATCCCAGCACCGCTATGGCCAACACGACGTACTTTCCTAGTCTCATAACCATGTCGGTTTTCTGCGGCAGCTCGATTTTTTTGATCCCTATTTTTCTCCCAAGGGACGCGGAAAGCTGACCGATGGTCCCAAGGGGGCATATCCAGCCGCAGAAAACCCTTCCCAGAAGCACCGTCATCAGTGCCACCGACACAAAAAGCACCATTGCGCTTGGGGCGGTCCTCCTCAGCCATACGCCGGACTTGAGGTAGCTGTACATGCTCTCCGCTCCCCCAAGGGGGCAGAGGGCGTCCACAGGTGGCATGCCGTTTGGGCCTCCACCTAACTGTTGGTGCATGTACCCTATGTATGTCAAAAAAGCTAAAAAACCTATCTGGACCGTGTATCTGACTATCCGTGATCCCTTCCCCTTCATGTTCGTCATCTCCTCTCTTTATAGGGAATCTCTAAAAACGCTGATCCTCGGAGAGATCGCTCCGACGAAGCCCATTTGAGCCCGTATTTTCGACATGTCGTAGTGTAGTACGAGTGGGGCGACAGGACGTCGACCCAAGCCGAGGGGCGCAGGACGTGCCCTCCGAGGCGGTTCGTACGGAACATGCAGGTCGAAAATACGTTTGGGCGAAACAGGGCGCAGGCGGAGCGGTCTCTCCGAGGGACTCAAGTGTGA
>CAYNAN010000018.1:20166-30150 GCA_964395085.1 uncultured Synergistaceae bacterium | reverse complement strand
AACCCTGTGTAGTTGCTCTGGATGAGGGACACCATGGTCCCGTTGCCATCGGCGGCAGCCACATAGACCGTCCCACCGCTGTGGGGATCCCCTGCCTCGGGACGTATAGCCCTGTCCCCTATCAGATCCCTACGGGATGTCAGATAGTCGGGGGAAAGGAGCTCCTCCACGGGAATATCCCCTCTGTCGGGGTCGCAGACATACCGCTGGCCGTCGGCAAAAGCCAGCTTTATCGCCTCGATCCTGCGGTGGACCGAAAGCGGATCATCCCACTCCCCTGGCTCCATGCCGTCCAGTATACCCAGGGCCAGAAGTGCGACCAACCCCTGACCGTTAGGGGGCAGCTCCCACACAGTGGTGTCCCTGTAGTTGACCGATATCGGCTCGACCCATTTGGGCCTGTAATCTCCGAGGTCGGGAAGGTCCAACAGCCCACCGGTCTTTTTGGAAAAAGCGGCTATCCTCTCGGCGATCTCCCCCCTGTAGAAGGACTCTCCGTCCGAGTTGGCTATAGCCTCCAGGGACCTTGCGTGGTTGTGAAGGGCCACGATCTGGCCTGGCTTAGGGGAACGTCCCTCGGGCAAAAAAGTATCGAACCACGATGCCAGCTCGGGGTTATCCGCCTGTTTGCCGTACTTTGTCGCTGCGAGGCTCCAGTTATGGGCCACCACAGGGGGAACAGCGACGCCAGCCCTGGCCAGATCTATAGCGGGAGCGAGGGACTCGGAAAGCCCAAGCCGGCCCAGCCTCCTGGTCAGGGCGGCCCACGCTCCTACCGCCCCTGGGACACAGACCGGAAGCCATCCCACCTGAGGCAGGCGATCTAGCCCACTTCTCTTGAGCAGGTCCCTGGTCAAGAGCTTAGGGGAAGGACCACTTCCGTTCATCCCGTACATCCTGCCGTCCTTCCAGACTATGGCGAAACAGTCGCTCCCAAGGCCGTTGCTGGTGGGCTCCACCACGGTGAGGGCTGCGGCGGCCGCCACCGCGGCGTCGACGGCGTTGCCACCCTTTTTAAGCACGTCCAGACCGGCCTGAGCCGCCTGAGGATGGGACGTCGCCACCATACCCCTGGATCCGTACACCAAGGACCTTCTCGATGGATAACGATAACGATGAGGATCTATTTTTTTTATCATGAAGCCAGCCTCCTTCGTCTTCTCTGCCTGTAGGCCTTTAAAAGCACCTCTTATAATAGCAGTGTAGCCTAAAAAACCCGGCAGACAAAGGGGCTAAAGGATCGTGAGTCCATAGGCCACCGCACCGAATATCAGGACCATGTCAGGGACGATCTTTTTCGCCTCCACCCACAGGAAAAAGGCGAAAAGTCCCAAGACCTGCGAGACAGCCCATACGGTGGAGCTTCCCGGGAAGGACTCTATGGTCCGAAACGCGGTGACAACGAAGGAGATAAACACCGAGAGGAATATGGACATGAGGACCGGCATTATAAACTTGGTCATGGACCTCATGCCTGGGGATCGCTTGACCCTATCGAAGCAGGAAAAGGCCACCAGGGCGTTGGACATAGCGGGAAGGACCATGGCCAGCACAAGGACCATCCCTCCTACTCCCGCCCATAGTCCTACCCCTAAGTTCGACATGGACGCGCCGATAGGGGTAACACCGTTTACACCTATCCCCGTTCCCGCCAGGCTCTGGACCATATCCCAACCGGAGATCGCGGAAAGTTTGGTGATTATCGGGGAGGGCAGGGCGTTGACTATGGCAACGTACTGCATGAGTCTCTCCTTGGTATAGAGGAACACCTGTGAGGAAGGACCGGCGAGGAGATCTATAGCCAGAGGAATGAACACCGGGCCTCCTCCGAAGGTCATTAGGCCGGTGAATACCATCCCCCCAAGGAGGCCTAGGTAGGCCACGGACCTGAGGAAGGGGGATATAAGGAACAGGGGGATCAGGACGACCAGCACTATCAGCCACATCCCACCGATATCCTTCATGACCGATCTAAACCCTGATTCCCCCAAAGGAAGAGCCTCATCGGACGGAAGGGGGGGGGTTATCCAAAGCCCCAGCCCCCCCATAATCACCATAGACAGCGCCAAGCCCCAGCCGAGCCACCCTGGCACTGTCATGCCGAGCTTGGCTGGCAGGTCGCTGTGTATGAGCAGAAAAATAGACACAGGTATGACCATCGCATTTCGAACAAACCTTGGCCATGGGGATGAGGCCGTTATTGCCAGGGAGATCATAGCTAGTATGACCAAGCCGTTATCCACTCCGGCGCCCAGAAGCGCCAGACACAGCAGGGAAAAGAACACTGTCCTGCCGGTCCCTAGGGCGGCTTTACCCTGTCTGAAAAACTTCGCCATTAGGAGACACAACATGGCCGAGACCAAAGGGAACACCGCTACCGTGGACCTCTGAAGGATAAGCAGCTTTTCGGTGCTGTCCCCTACGGTGGAGAAGATCCACCATATCAGCGCCACCACCATGACAGCCACCGGTCCTACCAGAGCCAAGACCGCCATGACAGCACCCCATATCCCGCCAGCCCTGTAGCCTATTATGGCGGCCATCTGAGGCGCCGCCGGACCAGGAAGAGTGTTGGACAGGGCCAGGATATCGTTGAACGTGGCCGTATTGACCCATCCGTATCTCTCCACAGCTTCCTTGTGCATAGCCGGGGCTATAGCGGCCCCGCCCCCAAATCCCAACAGACCGGTCTTAAAAAACGCCAAAAATATCTTCCACAACAACGTCACCACCCCTTTGTCCAGCCGATTATAGTTCAGTTTTAGGCAAAGGGAAAATCCTGTAGAACACGGCGTAGAACACCGGAACCATTATCATAGTCAGGAAGGTTCCGACGAAAAGCCCTCCCATTATGGTAACCGACATGCCCGAGTACATGGGATCGAACAGCAACGGAGCCATTCCCAGCACGGTGGTCCCGGCCGCCATAACCACCGGCCTCAGTCTAACCACGGACGAATCCAGTATGGCCAGATATCGGTCCTTGCCGTCTTTTATCTGTATCTCCAGCTCGTCTATAAGGACTATGGCGTTTTTGATCAACATGCCCGACAGACCAAGAAAACCTAAAATGGACATAAACCCGAAGGGTATCCCCGACAGGACCATACCACCCGATACCCCTATCAAGGATAGAGGGACGGAGAGAAACACTATTATCGGCTTCCTTATGGAGTTAAACAGCAGCACGACGGTCAAAAACATGGCGATTAGACACAGAGGAAAGGTCCTCTGTAGCGGTTCTTGGGCCTCGGCCGAATCCTGATACTCCCTGATCCATGTCATGGAATAGCCCAGAGGGATCTGAATGGACTCTATAGCCCCCATCAACTCCTGTCGGAGGGTCTCGGCGGTCCCCGAGATGGGGTTGCACTCCACCGAGATGGCCCTTTGACGGTCATGCCTGTTTATGAGTGGGTCCTCCCACACAAGCCTGGATCCGTCCACCACGTTTGACAACGGGACAAAGTCCCCGTAGGCTCCGCTCCAAACCTGCACGTCCTCAAGGGATCCCACTGACGTACGCTCGTCCTCAGGTGGGCGAGAGATTATTGGGATCAGGTCGTCGTCCTCCCTGAAGATTCCCACCCTGGTTCCTCCGTAGGTCCACTGGAGGGCCTGGAGTAGGTCGTGGCGGCTGACCCCAACCTGACGAGCACGACTCTCGGAGAACTGAGGCCGCAACACGTGTACCGGTTGCCGCCAGTCGGTACGAAGGTCTCTAACTAGAGGATTCTCCCTCATTATGCCGATGGCCTGATCGGCCAGGCCCTTCAGGACCGTCTCGTCGGGGCCTCTGAAACGGACGCCGATCTTATACTCCACCCCTGGGCCGTTGGGCAACCTGGTGCAGTGGAACTCGGCGTCGGGGAAATTCTCCCTTGCGTAGGAATCTATCTCCTCCATTATCCCCCCCATCCCCTTAAGGTCCTCGACCTCGATCAGCAGTTGACCGTAGCTGGAGTTGCGGGGCTCGTAGTTGTAGGACAGGACAAACCGAAGGGTCCCTTCTCCTATGAAAGAAGCCACTCCCTTGACTCCTTTCAAGGAGGAGGCAAAATCCTCCAGTCTAGCCACGTCGGCCGCGGTCTCCTCTATATGGGTTCCCTGGGGCTTCCAATAGTTGAAGTAGAAACGCCTCTGGGTAGAGTCTGGGAAGAAGGCTTGAGGGACCTTGCTGAACCCCACCACGGCGACGACGAGGGCCAGTAGAACCGACGCGATCGTGAGCCACCTGTGAGACAGACAGCCGCTTAAAACTGCCCGATAATGCCGAAAGAGAGGCTTATCGTAAGGATCAGGCCCAACATCAGGGACCTTTAGAAACCACACGCACAACAGGGGCGTGATCGTTACCGCCAGTATCCAGCTCAGAGACAGGGACAGGGCCATAACCTCGAAGAGGCTGCGGCAGAATTCACCGACGTTACCAGGGGCAAAGCCTATTGCCGTAAACGCCAGTATAGCCACAAAGGTGGCCCCCAACAGCGGCCATTGGGTGTCCCTGACGACCTCAACCGCGGAGTTTTCCCTGTCCTCCCCTCTCTCGACCCTTACCAATATCCCGTCCGCCACGACGATGGCGTTGTCGACCAACATACCTAGAGCCAGGATCAGAGCCCCCAGTGAGATCTTTTGGAGGTCTATATCCATCACGAACATTCCACAGAAGGTACAGAGTATGGTCAACAACAGGATAAATCCCACGAGCAGGCCGCTCTGCCAGCCCATGAAGGCCATCAGAACTGCGACGACGATACCGACCGCCTCAACCAGGTTCAACACGAAGGCCGAAACCGATTCGACCACTATCTCGCTCTGATAGTACAGGGACGAAAGCTTCATCCCTGCCGGACGGTTTGCCTCCATGCCGTCCAGGGCACTCTTTATGGACTCGCCCATAGTCACGACGTTGCCCCCCGACACGGTTGATACACCGATACCAACCGCTGGCTCTCCACCGAACCTCATGATGTTGTCAGGCGGATCCTGATAGCCTCTGCGGATCGTGGCGACCTCACCGAGCCTGACAAGACCGCCGGTCCCTCCCACCAGCAGGTCCGCTATGCTCGACTCGTCCTGAAACTCCCCTGACGGAGATACCCTGATGTGCTCTCCGTCGACCTTGACCTTTCCCGCTGGTTCCACGAGGTTATGACCGCTCAACGTATCGTATATCCTTGAAGGAGGTATCCCAAGCTCCGCCAGGCGGGACCTTTTAAACTCTACGTAGATGACCTCCTGGCTGTCCCCCCAGATGGAGACCTTGGCTACGTCCTGGCACAGGAGCAGGTCTTTCTTAAGCCCCTCGGCGTAATGTCGAAGCTGTGCCATTGAATATCCCTTTCCAGTCAGGGCGAAAAAGACCCCATAAACGTCTCCAAAGTCGTCGTTTACCGAGGATGGCCCGGCCCCCGGAGGAAGCTCCCCCCTCACGTCACCTACCTTCTTCCTCAGCTCATCCCAAAGCTGCGTAAGGCTATCGGATTTGTACTCGTCCTTCATGTCCACGTAGACGATGGACAGGCCCTCTTTCGATGTCGATCGGACCTCCTTAACCTGCCCCATGGACTGAACCGCCTCCTCTACGACGTCGGTGACCTCTTTCTCCACCTCCAGGGGAGACGCCCCGGGGTAAGGGGTTATAACCATGGCGGTCTTTATGAGAAAGGTGGGGTCCTCGAGTCTGCCAAGCTTGCCGTAGGAGATCGCTCCTGCCACGAAAATGAGGACCGTCATGACAGCCATGAAGGTCCTCTTACGAAGCGCGAAACCGGCCGGATTCATCGTTTTAAGGGAGTTACTGCCATGCCTTCGGTGAGGAAGTCCGCACCGGCCACAACCACTCGCTCACCTGGGTTCAGTCCATCTACCACCGGAAGTCGATCGTCCCCCTGCAACTTGCCCAGCGACACCTCTCTGGATTGGACCACCCCTGTTTCGGGATCGTAGACCCACACAGACGACCCCCCACCGGAGCCGGAGACCACCGCCCCCAACGGCACCGTCAGCTCGCTGGGCTTGGAATTGGCTCCCTCGACCCAGAGGACCTCCGCGGTCATCCCTGGCAACACGTTAACGTCCTTGGGAGCGGGGAATGAGAAGGTCACCGAATAGGTTTTGGTCGCCGAATCGGGGGAGGTGCTCCACTCCTTCAGGACGCCTTTGACGGTAAAATCGTCCATGGACGGAAAGGATATCTCCACCTCCGCGCCCTCCGATAGCCCCCCTTTTGCCAAGGCCCCCTCTGGCACGTTGGCCGAGACCCTAAGGGTGGCTATGTCCAGTAGCCCCATAACGACCTGGCCAGGGGAGACCATCTCGTGGTTCTCCACCTTTCTGACCGAAACTATCCCGTCGAAGGGGGCCCTCAAGGTAGTGTCCTCCAGACGATGTCTGGCGATGGTCAGCTGTGCCTTTATGTTCTGGACCGACGCCCTGGCCATGGTCACGCTTTTCTTTATCTGATCGTAATCTGCCTGAGCAACGACCTTTTCTTCGAGAAGGGATCTGTACCTGTGATGATCCTGTTCGGCGTTCTCCAATGACGCCATGGCCCCACTCAATTCCGCCTCCAGCACCTTTATCTGGTCCTTGAAATCCCTCTGGTCTATCTGGGCCAAAGTCTGCCCCTTCGAGACTAGATCGCCCAATTGGACCCCCAGCGAGGTTATTGGGCCTCCCACACGAAAGGCCAAAAAAGCCTCCTGGTCTGCTTTAACCACCCCAGGGTAACGACGACCGAAGGAGTTCTCAGTTCCACCTAAAACCTCTATCGCCACCGGCCTGGGGTTGGCTGAACTGGACAGCTCAGTAACCTCATCTTTTACCTCTGTAGCCGATACGGCCTTGCTGTAAAAAAACCAACCGCCACCACATGACAACAGGGCCAGGGCGACGATAACCGCACGTTTTTTAATCGTCTTCAACTTTGACCTTCCTCCTCACATAAACACGGGACACCGGGTAACCCCAGAGCCCAAAGGGACCGAGCAACAATTCTACGCTCCAACCTCTCGAGATAACTCGGCTCAAGACCGCTGACACCCAATTTTCTGACCACAACATCGCTATAATCGGCGTGAAAAAAGATAGGCGCGCATATCACCAACAGCTCACATACGGCGTCCATCTTAGACATAGATGGGTCAACCTTCCGCAGAAGGGACTCGAAGGCTCCGGAGGAGGGATCCATAACTTTGGAGGTCAGTAGATCCCTCAGGGGCCCCTGGGATCGGAGAAGCTGGTATATCACCCTGCTGCACCACTTAGGCCTGTCTAGGGAAAACACAGTCTCCATAAACCACCTTATCCCTCCGCTTACCGCCTCAGCCCTTACCACCGGATCGTCTAAAGCACCCTCATACTGGGCCAGAACCTGAGAGAGGGGGTTATCGACCTGAGGCTTGAGGGCCAGGTTCACGACCTCCTCGAAAAGGCCGTCCTTGCCGCCGAAGTGGTAGTGTATGCTCCCCACGTTCTCCCCCGCCCTCTTGGCGATGTCTCTGGTCGACACGCTGGCAAAACCCCTCTCCGCCGCCAGCTCGCCTGCCGCCTCGATCAACCTCTCTTTGGTCCTCTCTCCTGTGGAATACCGGGCCATGACATAACCTCCTAAATATCGATGGGGCGTATTTTAAACGATTGACCTATTTTAGTCAACCGAATAAAAAAAGGGGATGCCTCCTCGATAGAGGCATCCCTTTAAAAGTTATTCTTCTAGGAAAGCGTTTACGCAGATGGCGTTTATGATATTCTCCTCCCATGCGTAGTTGCCGCTGAATACGCCATTGGAGCGCGGATCGTCATCCTCCGCCACAGCTTCTCCGTTCATGATGTAGATGAACCCATCTCTGGTGCCGGGTCTCATCAGAACGCCGGACAGAAGGCCGTAAGCCTCACCTAGATGCCCCTGTAGGTCCACCTCGTGGTCCTTTACCCCTCTGGAGGTCCCATTTCCCACGAGGAGATACTCGCCCAGCCCATAGGCCTCGAGGGAACCGCCGTAGGTAGTCCCGTTGGGGTTAGCTGGATCGTACCTCCAATGAATCTTGAACATTTCATCGATTAGGTCAGGTTTAACGACCTGTTTCCCCTCGTAAACTCCCCTGTTCATCAGCATCTGAAGCAGATGCTCCAACTCCTCAAAGGAGACCCTCAGCCCTCCCTGAGGGGAGAAAAAGGTCGCGTTGGTGCCGGGCTTGTAACCCTTCAAGCTGTACCATGAATCTGTCTCGCGAACGTCTGGGTTATTCACGTATACCTTGTCGCGATCGGGAATTTTGCCCTCGTAATCGTCGATCTGAGGGATCCACGGGCCCTTCTCATCCCATACGCCGTCCCTTTGTTTTTGATATATCACACCCAGTTTTTCCATGTCGGCCCTTGAGAAGTCACCGGGGTTGTAGCTGCCTGATATATCCAGGTCCTTCAGGATATGGGCGCGCTGATATTCGTCGAAACGCTGACCTGTGACGGACTCGACGATAGTTCCCAATATGCCGTAATTTAGGTTGGAGTACTTAAAGTTTTCCCCTGGGGCCTGACCAAGGGGAGCGAAGTGTGCTCCGTCCTCGTAGAATTTGCCTTCTGGCTGGAAGAACTCTATCACGCCGTACTGCGGTGGGATAGAGTAGACATCGCCGTCCCTTAAGGATGACGTGTGGGACAGCAGCATCCTCACGGTGATTGGTACGTCAGGGTAGCTGGGGTTCCTGAGCTCAAACCCCAGATATTGGCTGACGTCGTCGTCCAATTTCAGGCTACCGGACCCCACAAGCTGCATGATTGTCAAGGCGGTGAACTGTTTGGAGACGGAGGCGATCCTGAATCTGGTGTCGCCAGTCACGGGCAAATCCCTAGAAGGATCGTTCGGATCTATATAGCGTCGTCCTGCGAACCTGCTGTAGACCTTCTCCCCGTCCTTGTACACCACAACGCCCAACCCAGGCACCTTGATTCCCTGATCTCCGACCATGGAGTCCAGCTCCTCGTCCAGGGCGGCTTTAGACTTCTCACTCAGAACTCCGGCGTAGACGGCGTCGGAACAAAAAGCGCAGCAACATAGGCCGATCAAAGAAAACATCCCAAATAATTTAGCTAAATTTTTATACACTTACTCTTCCCCCTCATCTTAGACAGTCAAAGATACAAAAAGCTGGTTTTCCCCTTGCTCACCCCCTAAAAAAACAAAAAGCAGACACGAGCCTCTTGGGTAAAAGAGACCATGCCTGCTGGATTTCATCCTCTTAGCTGACCGCGACAAACGCTCAGGCCGATGGATAAAGCAGCTATCGACTATCTTTCGATAACGTCCGCAAAATCCCCGGCTCGAGATGCCAAGAGGTGGATAGCTAGGACCCACCGATCTGAGGCACTTGAACGATCCAGGGAACGAACCATAAAACGGACCGTGACGGCGAGATAATACCCCTAATTTTCGAGGAATTCAAGCCTGGGAGAAGAAAAAAAAACAATGACACGATAGATTCAACGTCTAAAAACAGGTCCGACATGAAACCTATGGTTTTGAAATAAAGATCGTTCTCCATGGCATCCAGCTAAAACATCTTGGGCTGGCCTGTTCGACTACGGTAAAAGTCAACCGCCCTCAAGGCAACTCGCTGAAACTTCTTTACACTCCCACTCCCTCCATACCGTGTATCATATAGGCCATAACTTGAAAGGGGTTGATTGGATGGGTTGGAGGTTTAAGGGGACGGTGTTGGCCCTATCGTTGGTGATGGCCGCCACCGCCTGGGGGGAAGAGATCCTTACACTGGAGGACTGTATGGATATGGCGTCGCTCCACCCGGACCTGGTTGCGGCGGACCGACAGATAGACCTGTCCGACGCAAGGCTATCCAAAGCGGCCTCTCCCTGGAGAACGACCTTATCCCTCAAGGATCGATACACAGTCCAGGAGGGTAGAGACGGATCCCACAGCGGATCTCTTGGCCTAAGCCAGCGGATATTCGACTCAGG
>CAYNAN010000018.1:0-20066 GCA_964395085.1 uncultured Synergistaceae bacterium | reverse complement strand
GAGACGGATCCCACAGCGGATCTCTTGGCCTAAGCCAGCGGATATTCGACTCAGGGGTCACCGGGCTCGCTGTTAGGAGCAGCAAGGAGGACAGGCTATCGTCCGTCGAGGACCGGGCCTCGGTGTTACAGGACGTTCGCTACTCGGTGGCCCAATCATACTGCTCCCTGCTGAACGCATACGACGATCTTTCCATAGCCGAGGAGATAGTAAGACAGGACGATAGACACCTGGAGATAGCCCAAGGGATGTACGATGTGGGGGAAAAGCCCCTTATAGACGTGACCCAGGCAAGGGTAAACCGAAGCAAGTCCCAACTGGAGCTGGTCAAAGCCAGACATCAGGTCGAACTGTCCAAACACGACCTGAATCACGCCATGGGCAGGGAGATGTCTCAATATCGAATAGCGCCGATCTCCCCTCAGGCCAGGCCGGTGGCCACCTTGGAGGAGGCCCTATCCCTGGCCCTTGAGAACCACCCCGACATCCGCTCCTACCGCCACTCGGTTGAAAGTGCCAAGACATCGGTGTCAAGCGCCGCCAGGGGTATGTCCCCGACGGTGAACGCCACCGCTGGCTACAGCTGGAGCGGCAACGGCCTACTGGAGGACGGACAGTGGTCCATGGCGGTGGAGGGTACCATACCGGTGGCCGACGGAGGCATCACGAAAGCCCAGACCGACGAGGCTAAAGCGACCCTCGGCGTAACCGAGGCCAAGGCGAAGAGAGCCACCCAGTCGGTGGAGCTGGCGGTCCGAAAGGCATGGCTGGAGCTGGACGAGGCGGAGGAAAGCCTCGCCGTAGCCCGAGAATCGGTGGAACAGGCTAAATCCAACCTGTCCCTGGCCAACGGTAGATACGAGGTCGGAGAGGGAAGCCCTGGAGAGGTGGCCGACGCCGTGACGTCCTACGGACAGGCTAAAAAGGCTCTGGCCTCCGCCTATTACGGCAGAGAGGTCGCAGTGGCAGCCCTCAAAAAGGCCATGGGGGTGCTTTAGGTGAGAAAACTGCTCATTTTAGCGTTGCTTATCTCCCTGGGAGCGGGCGGCTGGTGGTTCTTCCTGAGAGAAGGGGAGCCGCAGATCTCCTACATCACAGAATCCCTCAAAAGAGGGGACCTGACCCAGTTCGTAACCGCCACCGGGACCATAGAGGCGGTCAACACAGTCTCGGTGGGAAGCCAGGTCTCGGGAAACCTAGCCCAGGTTCTCGTTGACTACAACGACCAAGTCACCGAGGGGCAGCTTCTGGCGGTCATAGACCCTACCCTCTTCCAGGCCGACGTGGACAGAGCCAGGGCGTCCCTCGCCACGGCACAGGCGGACCTGGCCCAGGGAAAGGCGTCCCTGTCCCACAGCCTGAGAACCCTGGAGAGGAAAAGAGAGCTGGTGAGAAGGAATCTCATAGCCAAGGCCGATCAGGACGACGCCGAGCTGTCCTATCAATCCGCCAGGGCGACCCTCATGGCCCTTGAGGGAAAGGTGTCCCAGGCCAGAGCCTCCCTCACCAGGTCCGAGACGGACCTGGCAAACACCAGGATAGTCTCGCCTGTAAACGGCGTGGTCATAGCCAAAAAGGTGGAGACTGGCCAGACCGTGGCAGCCAGTTTCTCAGCGCCGGAACTATTCACCATAGCGGAGGACCTGAGGCACATGAAGGTCGAGACCGACGTGGACGAGGCGGACATAGGGACCATAAGGGTGGGACAGCCGACCTCCTTCACAGTGGACGCCTATCCCAGCCGGGTTTTTAAGGGAAAGGTGGACCGCATCAGGCTGGCGCCTAACGTCAACAGCAACGTCGTCACCTACACCGTGGAGATAGGGGTCAGCAACGACGACCTGTCCCTTTACCCTGGTATGACCGCCGAGGTAAACATCCTAACCGCAAGGGTCAGCGACGTTTTGATGGCCCCGTCGTCGGCACTTCGGATCACCATGCCAGGGGAAGGAGACAACGGAAAGAACGGCAAAAAAGCCTCCAACGGAGGAACGGTGTACACCCTCTCAGGGGACAGTCCTGTGCCGGTTAAGGTCAAAACCGGCATGGCCCAGGACGGATGGATAGAGGTGATAGGCGACCTACAGGAGGGAGTCGAGGTTGTCGTGGAGGTAATCTCCAACGGCTCCTCCTCGAGAGGAGGTAGTCCCTTTGGCCCAACACCTGGTCGTCGTAGATAACCTTCATAAAAGATACGTCCTGGGGGATCAGGAGGTCAACGCACTTCAAGGGGTCAGTTTTTCCATCGAAAAGGGGGACTTCGTCTCCATCATGGGACCGTCGGGATCGGGAAAATCCACCATGATGAACATGCTGGGATGTCTGGACGTGCCCACCTCGGGCTCCTATCACCTGGACGGTAAGGATGTGGCGAGGATGAAGCCGGACGAACTGGCCAAGGTGAGGCGGGATTCGCTGGGATTCGTCTTTCAGGGCTTCAACCTACTTCCCAGGACCACAGCGCTGGAGAACGTGGAGCTTCCAATGGTCTATTCGGGGGTCCCTTCAGGGGAGAGGAAAAAGAGGGCTTCCGAGGCGCTGAAACGGGTGGGGTTAGGGGACAGGCAGGACCACAGGCCCCACCAGATGTCGGGAGGACAGCAACAGAGGGTAGCCATAGCTAGAGCGCTGGTGAACAGGGCTCCCCTAATCCTGGCGGACGAGCCCACGGGAAACCTGGACACCGCCAACAGCACCGAGATAATGGAGCTGTTTCAGGAGCTCAACCGAGAGCAGGGGATAACGGTCATACTCATTACCCACGAGCCCGACATGGCCCTTTTCTCCAGAAGGATAATAACCTTCCGAGACGGCTCCATAGTCGAGGACAGGAGGCTGGAACAGTGATATCGCCTATCCAGACGACGAAGATATCCCTCCGGGCCCTGGCTGCCAACAGGATGAGGTCAGCACTGACGGTCCTAGGCATAGTCATAGGGGTCACGGCGGTCATAGTGATGTTCGCCGTCGGCACCGGGGCAAGGGAGGAGATCGCAGGGAAGATGTCCGCCCTTGGCAGCAACATGCTCTTCATAAGGCCCAACTTCACCCCCTCCTCAGGGGCCAGGACCACCACCGTCGCCACCTTGACGGTCAAGGACGGAGAGGCGATAAAGGCGGAATGCTCCGCTGTGGTGGCGGTCGCCCCTACGGTCAACATGAACGCCCAGATCATAAGGGGCAACGCCAACTGGTCCACAAGGATCACCGGGACCACCGTGTCGTTCCTGACCGTGAAGGACTGGTCAATCACATCCGGTCGGGAGTTCACCAGAAGCGAGGAGCGCAACTCCGCCAAGGTCTGCCTTCTAGGGGTCACTGTGGTGAAGGAGCTGTTTCAGGATCAGGATCCTATAGGGCAATCGGTGAGGGTAGGGAAAATACCCTTCACGGTAATAGGGGTGTTGGACGAAAAGGGCGAGTCCATGATGGGCGACGAGGACGACACGGTGCTGATCCCCTTCAATACCGCCAGAAAAAGGCTGTCCCCATCCAGAACCCCAGGAGCGGTGGGAGCACTGTACGTAAAATCCTTCTCCCCTGAGAGACTGACCATCGCGGAAAAGCAGATAACCGACCTGCTCAGGCAGAGACACAGGATAAAGCCCGGCGAGGACGACGACTTCAGGATAAGGAACGTCACCCAGATGGTGGAGGCCACTAAGTCGGCCACCGCGGTCATGACCATGCTGCTCACCGCTGTGGCGTCGGTGTCCCTGCTGGTCGGGGGAATCGGCATAATGAACATAATGCTGGTATCTGTGACCGAGAGGACAAGGGAGATCGGCATAAGGATGGCCGTCGGAGCCACGGCGACTGACATAAGGATACAGTTTATGACCGAGGCCCTCATACTGTCTTTGATAGGGGGGCTAACCGGCGTCGCGCTGGGGCTTGGAGGGGCTACGGCCATAACCGCCCTCACCGGCTGGAACACGTCCGTCCCAATGGTCGCAGTGGTCCTGGCGGTAGGGGTGTCGGCGGCCACAGGGGTGTTTTTCGGCTACTACCCAGCCTCCAAGGCAGCCGCTTTAAGCCCGATAGAGGCGCTGAGACACGAGTAGGACTAGCTCCACTCGACCCGGTTTCGGCCTAGGTCCTTGGCCCTGTAGAGCGCCGAGTCGGCCAGGCCAAGGAGTCGGTCCAGATCCTGACCCTCCACAGCCACCGAGGCCCCGACGCTGACGGTGATCGATACAGGGCCTGATCTGGTATCAATCGGGAAGGACCCTAAGGAGCTGCGTAGCTGGTCCAGGAATGGCCTGGCCTCGTCGGGGTGGGGGAAGCGGAGTATGGCCAGAAACTCCTCCCCTCCCATCCGCCCCACGACCCCTCGGCCACAGCAGGACCGGTCCATCCGTCTAGACAGCTCCACCAGGACGTCGTCGCCGGTCTGGTGTCCGTAGGTATCGTTGACGTTCTTGAAGTGGTCTATGTCCAGCACCGCCACAACAAGATTACCGGATCTAGCATGGCCATGATCCAGCTCCTCCTCCAGCCTCTCTATGGTGGCCCCTCGGTTTAGAAGGCCCGTGAGACCGTCGTGGGAGGCCTGATACTCCAGGGCCTCCTTGCTCTGGACCAGGGCCCGGTGCATCTCTATCATCCGTCGGCCAACCTCTATTCTGGCCCGGAGCTCCCCTGTGTCGAAGGGCTTGGATACGTAGTCGTTGGCTCCTCCGTCCAGGCCCAGGACCACGTCGGACTTCTCCCCTCGGGAGGTGAGCATTATTATGTAAGGAGGCAGGTCTCCCTTGACCTCCCTCACCGCCTTCACCACGTCCAGGCCGTCCATGCCCGGCATAACCCAGTCAAGCACGGCGATGGATGGAGCATCATCCTCGGCCAGAAAGCTAAAGGCGCTGTCTCCGTCCTCCACCTCCACAGGGTCGTAGCCTATCTTCCTGAGCACCGCCGCCAGGACCGCCCTGGAGGTCATATCGTCATCGGCTATAAGTATCCTTCTCATTTTTGTATGCCTCCCTCAACTTATCGTGCTGGACCACAAGCTCCTCCAGGAGAGACCCTAGGTCCGACACGTCCCCCTTCTCCAGGGAATAAGCGACCTGTCTCAGAGGCTCAGCCCCGACAGAGGAGGCCGCCCCTTTCAGGCCGTGAGCCATCGACCGAAGATCATCAAACCTGCCCTCCGAGTGGGCTCTCTCCATAGAGCCGATCTTTCGAGGCAGATCCTCCATGAACCGGCCCATTATCTCCATAGCCTGGTCAACGTCGCCCATCAACCTGCGGAAGAACCCCTGGCTGTCCCAGGGGGAGAGGGTATCCTCAACCTCAGTGGAAACGATGGGCTCAGGGAGCGAAAGGGAGGGAAACCATCGCCCCAGCACAATCGCCAGAGACTCCAGAGTCACAGGCTTGGCCAGATGGTCGTCAATCCCGGCGAGAAAAAATCTCTCCCTGTCTCCCGCCATGGAGTGGGCGGTCATGGCCACTATAGGGATCCTGCGATGAGAGGGCTCGCTGGCCCTTATGGCCCTGGTGGCCTCTATGCCGTCCATCACCGGCATCTGGACATCCATAAGCACCAGGTCGTAGTCCCTCAACCTGAGTGATTCCAACGCCTCCTGGCCGTTGAAGGCCACGTCACATTCAAAGCCCATTTTGCCCAATATCCCCTTGGCTACCTCCACGTTGGTGGGGACATCCTCCACCAGGAGAAGCCTGGGCCGCCCCCCTGACGTTGAGGGGGGACTCGCGGGCTCGGAAGGAGAGACACATAGGACCTCTTTCCCTATGGCCATAGGGATATCCACCGTGAAAGAGGTCCCTTTGCCCTCGACGCTCTCCACGGAGATAGTTCCTCCCATCATCTCCACCAGTTCCCTGGATATGGCGAGGCCAAGTCCCGATCCGCCATAACGGCGGTTAGTGGATCTGTCCACCTGGCTGAAGGTCTTGAACAGTCGGTCCATCTTGTCCTGCGGTATGCCTATTCCGCTGTCTTCGACCACAAAGGATATCACCGGCAGGTCCGCCTGACCCTCTTTAGCCGACACCCAGAGGGAGACCGATCCCCTGGCGGTGAACTTTATGCCGTTGCTGAGGAGGTTGGCCAATATCTGTCTTAGCCTGGTAGGATCTCCCTTGACCACCTTTGGAACGTCCTCGTCCAGATTGAAGGAGAAGGAAATGCCCTTTGCCTTGGCGGAGAGCTCGAACAGAGGGCATATCTCCTCCAGAAACTCTCCCAGCCTAAAGTCCACCGTCTCAAGCTCCAGCCTTCCCGCCTCTATCTTCGATATGTCCAGCACATCGTTCAGAAGGGTCAGTAGGGCGGAGGCGCTGTTTTTCACCGTAGTGGCGTAACGTCTCTGTTCGCCGTCCAGTTCTGTGGAAAGAAGGAGGTCCGCCATCCCTATTACCCCGTTCATAGGGGTCCTTATCTCGTGGCTCATGTTGGCAAGAAAGGAGCTCTTCGCCTCGCTGGCCGCCTCCGCCTGGGCCTTTGCCTCCAGAAGATCGGTTATGTCCGTCGCCACGCCCAGGACCGCCGGGACACCCCAGTCTGGGTTGACGTAGGGTATCTTGATGACCTGAAACCACCCCATAGAGCCGTCTTTTCTTACGATCCGCTCCTGTGGAATGAGCAGAGACAGCCCTGAGTCTATGACCTGCCGGTCAGCCTTAAAGTAGAACTCAACCTCGTCCTCTGATGCTCTATAGTCCAGGACCCTCTTGCCTATTATCTCGTCCTGGCTCAGTCTGAGGGCGTCGGCAGCGGACCTGTTGCAAAGCAACATCCTACCGTCACTGTCCCTGGCGAAGATATAGTGGGGGACCGTGTCTATTACCAGCCGGAGATGAGCTCCTACCGCCTCCAGCTTACGTTGACGGTCCGCTATAACACGGTTTAGCCTTCTGAGTTTGAGGTGGAAGAAAAGCCCCAAGGTAAGAAGGATCAGGAAAGCCAGAGAGACCTTCACCAAAAGACCGTAGTTCACCACCGACTGGACGGTTATTGAGACGTGGCGATTGAAGGCCTCCTGGATATCTCTGGGGGTTATGGTACTGACCCCTTTATCCAATATGTCCCGTAGCATAGGCTGGGACTTTACCACCGCCATGCGGAAGTGATTGGTGTACTGGGATAGCTCCCCTGCCACCTTCAGGTTGAAATAACCCTCTTTCCTTATGGTATAGGCCGCCACAGCCAGGGACCGAACGGTTATGTCGGCTTTTTTCCTGGAGACCATGGAGAAGGCCTCCGCCTCGGATTCGACCAGTACGATCTTCAGATCGGGGTAGTTCCTGCGTATGACCTCCTCCACCCCGGTTCCCTTGGGCAACACCACGGTCTCACCGGTCAGTCTGGCAGGG
This sequence comes from uncultured Synergistaceae bacterium, assembly GCA_964395085.1. GTDB lineage: Bacteria > Synergistota > Synergistia > Synergistales > Dethiosulfovibrionaceae > Dethiosulfovibrio. The sequence continues at coordinate 12,728 of CAYNAN010000018.1, read as the reverse complement.
TCGGATATGAAAGGATGGTATTCCCTGGTGATAAAGACGTTAGGATCGGTGAAGTAGGACTCGGTGAACAGAAGCCATTTGACCCTATCGTCGGTGCGGTTCAAAAAAGCCAGGACGTCGGCGTCACCGGCCCTTACCCTGGCTATGCTGTCCGACCAACTGGCGGTCGGAACCACGTCTATGGACACCCCGGTCCTTCGGGATATCAAGCCTATAAGATCGGCAGCTATTCCAGAGTAGATCCCATCCTGGTCGATTTTTTCGTAGGGAGCCCAGTCGGGATCTACGCACATCAGCACCGGGCCGAGTCGGTCAAGATAGTCCCTCTCCTCCTGGGTGAGCTCCACCAGGGGCTGAGAACGGGCCATAGGAGGGAAAAGGAGCCACAGAAGACATAAAGCCAGTGCCAGAGATCCATTTTTATGCCGTAAAATACCGAACAATCGAACACCTCCCTTCGTCACTTCAAAGATACCACGACAGGGAGGCTTTTCCGAAACACGCCCTAAAAACACACGTCGAAGTCGATCTTCCTACCTCCACAGTAGGATCGAACCTCTCGGGAAAGGCCGTTCCAGTAGGATCGGTCCTCATCCAGAAATATCCTCCTGTATAGGGGTATCAGGTCGGGACGGTAGTTCCATATCATCTGGAGGACCCTGCTCTTGTAGGGCCATTTGAGCTTCAGGTTCTCGAAACCGTAACGACAGGTCCAGGGGGATGTGGCCTCGACGATGGAACGAAAGTCGGTTATGGCCGGAAACACCGGGGACACGAAGATCCAGGTGTCCAGCCCCGCACCTCGGAGTGCCTTCAATGCGTCGATCCGTTGGGCGACCGACGAGGCCCTGGGCTCCGAGATGGCCCTGAAGGAATCGTCCAAGGTATTCATGGATATACCCACCTTTGACCTCAGCTTGACCAGCAGGTCGATGTCCCGAACCACCAGGTGCCCTTTGGTGAGGACCATCAGGTTAAAATCGCACTGGCTGAAGACCATATCCTCCAGCACCTCCCTGGTGGCCTCCATTCTGGCCTCGAAGGGGTTGTAACAGTCGGTGGAGGACGACATGACCACGGTCTTTCCCTGGATCTTCCTGTAGGGCAGACGAGAGTGGCAGACCTTCACGTCCACGAAGTCCCCCCAGTCCTCTGTGTGGTCGGTGTGTTGCTTTATGTACTCGGCGTAGCAGTAGACGCACTTATGGGGACAGCCTACGTAGGGGTTTATCGTGAAGTCGACCCCTGGTATGCTCGAGACCGATATGATGGACTTCTTGAAGACCTTCCCTGTGGATATCATAAAACCACCCCTCTTAAGATGACCATCTTATATCCAAAGCCCCCTGGAGGCTACCTCCAGGGGGCTTTGACCAGATCTAAAAGAGTTGTTGCAAAAGCACAAGGACGACCTCATCGGGATCGAAAGAGGGAGGAGACCAGTTATCCGGCCTCAGGGAATGCCTGGTGAAGGAGACGTTGACGACAAAGTCTCCCACCACAGCGCCGTAGACGATGGTCCCGACGTCGCCGGAACCCCGCTTAGATACGCGAAAGCCCGACATTTCAAGCACAGTCACCCCCATACCCCTTAGTGTCTCCTTGCTCATCCCCTTTTCAAGGCCGAAACTTACCGTGTGAAAAGCCAAGGTTCCCGCAATATCGTCGGTGGTCTTTGCGTCGAGCACGGCGTAGTTCATCACCATGCCCCCTTCGTAGACCGTCCCAGGGGACCTTTCAAGTCTATTGTTTTTGAAGTCAAGGTAATATCCGATAACCGATCTCTTCTTGGAATAGGCTATCGTCCCAGCAAGAGCGAGGAACCTGTTCGACCCAGGGTCCGGTAAGGCCTTGGCTCCCTTCAGGCTGACCTTTACCTCTTTATTGTCCGGTGTCAGAAAGACGATCAGGAAGTCGTTGTTCAGGATCTCCTCGGTCAAATAGTACCCGTTATCAACGTCATCTCGCTGCTTCCTCACTCCCTCCGCAACCGCCGAGAGACCGGTTTTTTTCAACAGGAGATCGTTCAGCCCGAGTGGAACTGTGAGCCCCAGAGATTTCCCTCCTCCAGGAGCAGGAGGGGAGCTCCCTTTATCCTCTTCCGCCGAGTCTGGAGCAGGAGGGACAGGGTCGATCCCGAGCAGGGCGATCAGCCTCTCAAGGGCTAGGTTCGTTTTTTCCAGAGAAGCTCTAGCGGCCTCGTATCCGGGCAACAAAGAGTTATACCCTTTTTTGATCGTCTCCATCGTCGCACGCAAACGCTGTTCGTCGTCTATCGTTGGCAACCTCTTCAGATCTGACTCTATGGACGCCTTCATCCTCTGGAGGGTTGCGACTTCCGCTCCTCCGTTTTCCGGGATCGTCTTGTCCGGCGCCACGACCGAATCGGCGTCGCTCTTGATCGTAAGCCACCCTGGGACACCTTTCTTACCGTAGAAATAGGAGTACCCTCTGGCTAGGGAGCTCTTTATCCTCTCGTACTCCAAGACCGCCCTTCTCCAGGTCTCGTAATTTCTCTTTATCACCGTCGCACCGTTCCCCGCCTCGTCTCCTAAAGCTAAAAGCAGCTTTTTTTCGTCCTCCAACGAGGCGAGGACCTTCCCGACATCTCCGAGAGAACCCATACGGCGAATTTCCTTCAGTCCCTCGACGAGAACGTTGAACCCTTCGATATTGCGATCGTGCTCCGCCACGATAAATTGGACGTCCCCTGCGACCTCTGGGGCGGACTTTCCCCCCTTAACCGCCCTCTCAACAACCTTGATTTTTGAGTATATGACCGCGCTGTATTCGTCGATCCGTTTAAACTCGGGAGGATAAAGTTTCAACCTCTCGGCTACCTTTTGTTCCGCCTCAGATAGGTCAAAAGCCTGAGAGAGCCCTTCGATCCGGCTTCGCAGGGAGTCTAGCGACCTGCTCCTATGGACGTCTACGCTCCTGGCCCACCTAAAATTTTGCTCCAAGATCGACCTTTGGGACGCCGCTAAGGCAGCCATACGACGAAGCTCGACTACGAGCTCTCTGCCGGACCTGACCGATTTCGCATCCTGCACCTCCTGAGCCATACCCTGCTCTCGAAGGTTCGCTCCACCGACCTCCAGCGTATTGAGGGTATCGAGTGCCTCTCCCGCTAAAAATATCACCGTCTCCGCACCGCCGACTATTGCCCCACCGGCCCACTTACCGCTGGCCTTGGCAAGCTCGTAACCGCCCTTGACCGTTCCGTAGGCCGTCCCCTTTAGCGAGGCCTCGGCTAGTATCCTCATCTTCGTGGTAAGGCTCTCAGGGTCCTCTCCCCTGCTTCTGTAGTATTCCTTAAGTTCTTCGACCTGCCTTTGGGTAAACTCCGCCGTATCCTTGCCAGCGGCATCCACCGCCCCACGGATGGTCATGTCGTAGGCTAAATTGAGCGCCACTCTTCCGTAGTTGGGGTTGCCTGACGTCCTTCTGTTTTCCTCGGCAACAGCGTTGTATCCGGCTAAAACGGTTGACACAACGCCTGCACCCTTAAGCAGAGAGGTCCCAGGAGAGGTGTTTTTAGCGCTAGCCATTGGCTTCTTCATCTCCGCCGCTATCTCTTTGGCAAAGCCTCCGCCGAGCCTGCTCTCTATACCGGCCAGGGCGTCCCCCTGTCGGGCCGGAGGTAGTCCCTTCAACGTGGCCGCCATGGCCTCCTTCAAGGTAGCCCGTCCCTTAGGTGATGTGGAGGAAACGGCCAGATCCCCGAGGGTCTCCGCGTAGTTTCGCAAAGCCTTCTCGGTGAGATGGCCGCTCATGGCGTCTACGGCGACCTCCGCTCGACGGTTGGCAGCACCTGGGGCACGAGCTCCAGCGGCGTCCAGGATAGCTGTAGAGGCCCCAAGACCACCGCTGAAGCTCCGTTCAAGCCTGTTGATCCGGTCTATGTACTTCGCCTCGTGAGACTCCGATTTTCGGATCTCCGCCGCCAAGGAATCTCGCTCCAGAGGGGTCTGTGCACGGCGATAGCGCTCCACGAGATCGGCCTTTGCCCGCTTCATGCCCTCGATTTTGGCCTTCATCTCCTCGACGTAGGCCTGGCCCTCAGCGACGGTCACAGGGTCTCCTCCGTCGAGCTTGGCCTGAGCTCCGGCGGCAAGAGGGGAGACATACATATTGCCGCCGGAGCCGTTGATGAGGGCGGCTGCCTTTGCAAACTCGACCTCGCTCTTCATCCGAGAGGGGGAGGGCATTATGTCCGTCTCGGTTCTAGCGGCCCAGTTGACCCCTCTTTCCGCCTTTACCCCACTCTCTCTGAGGTAAGCCTCGACCCCCTTATTGTAGGCCTTCCGTGCCCGCTCCACGTCCGCTGCGGTAAGGTCCTTACCTGTCATACTGACGTCGGTGTCTGTGCCCGGTTTATAGGCTTTTTTGACCCCACCTTCGGTGGAGAAACCGACCTTCCTTGCCGCCTCCTCGGCCAGAGCTCTGTTTCTCTCGTCGTAAAGGCTCTGGGTCCTCTGATAGACACTCCCGTCCAACTTACCCTCCATCGCGAGATGATTCACCCTCCGGTTCTCCATGAAGAGCAAAGCCTCGTCGGCGGGGCTTCCTCTACCGGCAGCCACCCGTTCCGCTGCGGTCAAAAGAGAGGAGTCATCGGACGAGTAGGAGGGAAAGGCCCATAAAAGGGACAACGCCAAAAACAGCGTAAAGCCACCTACCCTCACGTTCACCTTCCATCGAGCTCCTTTCTGAGCCTAAGAGCGGTCTCCATCATCGCCGAGCTTCTGGGAAGATCCCTCTCCACCTCGTCAAGACAGGCCGTCGCCGTGATGCGACACTCCTCCCGCAAAGACCGATCGGTCACTGTGCCCGCCTTTTCGACGTAAAGGGCGGCTAGGGCAAGAAGGGTGGGCTCTCTCTCTTCGCCCCGATTCCTCAAAATAGACATGAGATATTCGATACCTCGATCCCATTCACCGCTGGCCACGGAGAGAAATACTATCTGTGACACCGCGCCAACCGGCGACACCAGAGGATTCCAGCTTCGCCGAAACGCCACGGTGAACGCCTTATCGTAGAGGGAAAGTCGCCCATAGGCGTCAGCGAGACGACCAAGGATTAAGTCCGATGGAGATGACTGGGCAAGCCCTTCATAGAGGGCGAGGGCCAAAAAGGCGGAGGCGACGTCGTCCATGGCGGAATAGGCGTCCGCTAGCCCCAACACAGCGTTAAAATCCGACGGATTTTTACGGAACTCTCCTTCTTTTTCGACGAGAGTTTTTTCTCTTTTATCGCTTAATGATCGGGCGTAACTTCCAGAGTCAGCGTAGGCCATTTCCGTCACCCACGAATCAAACGAGCAACATACACAGGGCAAGAACAAAAACACACACAGGGAAATTGCTCTTATCACCGGGACACCTCCTAATGGGCATCTCTAAAAAACTCACACTTGAGTGCCTCGGAGAGATCGCTCCGCCTGCGCCCTGTCTCGCCCAAACGTATTTTCGACCTGCCTGTTCCGTACGAACCGCCTCGGAGGGCACGTCCTGTGCCCCCTCGGCTTGGGGCGACGTCCTGTCGCCCCATTCGTACTACACTACGGCATGTCGAAAATACGGGCTCAAACGGGCTTCGTTGGAGCGATCTCTCCGAGGATCAGCGTTTTTAGAGATACCCTAATCTGAATTAGTCGACCATTCGCATGCTTTACAGCACCATAATAGCACTTTACAGAGACAGAAAAAACTACCACTTAATATTTAGCCCTAAAAGAGTCGAAGTATATTTTTGTGGAGGGCTTGAATAATATACCCCCTAGTGGTATATTCCTCGACAAGATAACCTAAGAGGAGAGTGGTCGCAGTGGAGAGAGTTGTCATATTAGGCGGAGGCCCGGCGGGGATCAGCGCCGCCAAGTTGTTGAGGGGATTCAGACCTGATTGGGAGGTGACCATGGTAAGGCCGGAGCCATCCAGCGTCATCTACTGTGCCATTCCCTACGTGGTTGAGGGTCTTTTGGACATAGACCGTATATGCAAATCCGACGACATAGTGACCGATACAGGGACGAATCTCGTGAAGGAAAAAGCCACAAAGGTGGACTTCGGCGGCAAGACCGTCACCACCGACGGAGGCAAGGAGCTGCCTTACGATAAGCTCCTCATAGCCCTGGGGGCCAGGCCGTTAATGCCACCTCTTGAGGGTCTCTCAGGGGCTAAAAACGTCTTTCCTGTGAAGACCGAGGAGGATCTCAGGGCGATCCTGGAGGCCATAACGCCGAACTCCCGTAAGGCCCTGATCGTTGGAGCCGGGAATATAGGCATAGAGATGGCACAGGCAATGAACCGCAGGGGCCTGGAGACCTCTATCGTTGAGATGGCGAGTCACGTGCTGCCGGCCATGATGGACATGGATATGGTGGTTGATGTCGAGAGGGAGCTTAAAGGCAGGGGAATAGACCTCATGACCGGAGTCGGGGTGAAGTCCTTCGACAGGTCTGGAAACGTGATCTCGAGGGCGCACCTGACCGACGGAGGGGCCATCTCGTTAAACGAGTACGGCGAGGACGATCTGATCGTCATGTCCGTCGGCGTCAGGCCGGAGGTCGAGCTGTTCAGGGGAACCGAACTGCCGATGGGTCCTATGGGAATTATCGTCAACGACAGAATGGAGACCGGCATTCCGGACGTGTGGGCGGCAGGCGACGTATGCCAGTACAGCTCCTTCCTTGACGGCGAGATAGTCGGAGGAAAGCTGGCCACCAACGCAGTGCCCATGGCGAAGGTAGCGGCTAGGAACATGGTAGGGCTGGAGTGGGACTATCAGGGCTTCGTCAACGGAGCGGTTACAGTGGTGGATCCTCTGAGGATAGGGGGAGTCGGCTTTTCCGAGGAGGCCTGCCAAAAGAAGGGCCTGGACGTGGTGATAGGAAGAGGGAAGACCACGACCAGGTTCCCGATGATGCCAGGGGCCACCGAGGTGACGGTAAAGCTGATCTTCAAAAGGGACGGCAAGCTCATCGGCGGCCAGGTTGTCGGAGGAGAGGCGGTTGCGGAGAGGATAGACACCTTGACCATGGCGATCAAGGCGGGCTTCTCCGCAAAAGACCTCATGTCATTCGACTACTGCTCCCAGCCGTGGCAGACCTTCTTCCCAGCCTCAAACGCCATAGTGGCGGCGGCGGAGGACGGCTGGAGCAAGCTGCTTTAGACCGCCCATTCCCACTCTCTGGAGGCCTCCTGGGCGTCCCATAGCTCTTTGTAGAGGCCTCCGTTATCCAGAAGCTCCCGGTGTTTTCCCGACTCAACGACCCTACCGTCGTTTAAGACGACGATCCTGTCAGCGTTCTGGATCGTCCTCAGGTGGTGGGCTATAACGACCACCGTCTTGCTGGCGGTCAGGTTGTCTATAGCCCTCTGTATCTTGACCTCGTTTATCGGGTCCAGGCTGCTGGTCATCTCGTCCAGTATCACCAGAGGTGCGTCCCTGAGCAGGGCTCTGGCGATGGAGATCCTCTGCCTCTGGCCTCCCGACAGTCCAACGCCGTTCTCCCCTACCGGCGTATCGTAGCCCTTCGGAAGCCCCAATATGAAGTCGTGTATCATGGCCTTCTTGGCGGCCTCGACGACCTCCTCCCTGGATGCGTCTCTTCTGCCGACTTTTATGTTCTCGAAGATCGTGTCCTCGAACAGTATGACGTTCTGCATTACTATGCTCACGTTGGAGAGAAATTCGTCGTAGTCGATCTCCCTTATGTCCACCCCTCCGGCCACTATACGCCCTCTCTGAACGTCCCAAAACCTCAGGATCAGGTTGGCTATAGTGGTCTTTCCCCCTCCAGACGGTCCGACGAGGGCTATGAGGGAGTCACCTCCGATATCGAGATCGACGTCTTTCAGCCCAAAGCCCTCTTTCCCGTAGGAAAAGCCCACGCCACAGAACTTTAGGTCCATCCCCTTGGGCTTTTTACGGTTCGGGCTGGGCTTTATCGTAGGGGCCCTGAGGACCTTCGAGATCCTGCTGTAGCTGTCTTTTCCCTTTATGAAGTTAAGCCAATAGCTCTCAAGCTCGACGAAGGGCCTGTAAAACTCCCTGCTCAGGACGACGAACAGGATATAGTTGAACAGCGTCGCCTTTCCGTCGAAGACCAACGTGGCCCCGACGACCACTAAAGCACCGTAACAGAGGTCCAGAAGGAAAAAGTACCTTCCCATGTAACCGGCGACGGACCTGGATATGGCCTTGCTGCTCTCGCCGAACTTGACCATGCTGTCCCTGAGCTTTCCCTCGAAGGACGAGCTCTCCCCGAAGGCCTTAATCAGGGGAATCCCCTTGGTGTACTCGACGAAGAGACTTACCATGTCCGCCAGGTCGTCCTGGGTCTCCTTCTGCAATCTGCCGTTGGATCCTATGCCAAAGAACATGACCAGCAGGGCTACGGGGGTCAGGGACACCATGGCCAGCCCCATCCTCCAGTCGACGAGAAATAGTCCCACTCCGACCAACGCCGCCACCAGGATACTGCTGACGGTCTTGGACCAGAAATGGACCACCACCGGCTGAAGGTTGCCCACGTCCTTCTGGATCACAGTGTTAAGCTCTCCGATTCTCTCCTCGGTGTAGAACCCGAGATAGATCCTCTTCATGGTCAGTATAAGCCTTTCCCTGACCGTGGCGACGGTGTCGAACCCGGCCTGATGCTGGGCCACCTCCGCAACGGTGTTTGCGATCCCCTTGGCGACGAAAAGCGCCGCCAGCTTGAGCCCAAAATGCCACAGGTTCAAGGTCTCCCCTGAGCTTATGAGCCTGAGGCCGTCAAGGGCGACCAGGGTTACCCCGACGTTCAGGAGGGATCCGACGGTGAAGGATATCATCGCAAGGGACATAAACAGCTTCGCCTTACCCGTCAGACCTCTGATCAACTCAGCTAACATGCCGCTACCTCCTTCAGTCTCCATCGGTCCGCGTCGACCTGGGCCTCGAACATCTCTCGGTACAGGGGGCTCGTCTCCAAAAGCTCACGGTGCTTGCCCTTGGCCTCAACCATTCCGTCTTTCATCACCACGATCTGATCGGCGTTTTTGACCGAGTTCAGGTTATGGGCTATCACTATGACCGTCTTGTCTTTAGTCAAGCTGTCTATGGCCATCTGGATAAGGTGCTCGTTATAGGGATCTATGGCGGCGGTTGCCTCGTCGAACACGACGATAGGCGTGTCTTTGAGGATCATCCGAGCTATGGATATCCTCTGTTTCTCTCCCCCGGAGAGACTGGCTCCACCCTCTCCGACCACCGTGTCGTAGCCCTCTGGCAGGGCCATTATGCCGTCGTGTATACGGGCCTTTTTCGCCGCAGCGATCACCTCTTCCCTGGTGGCGTCCTCCTTGCCCAATCTGATGTTCTCCTCGACGGAGACGTTGAACAGAAACACCTCCTGCTGGACCACAGAGACCAGACTCAGCAGGTTATCCTCGGTCATCCGCCCAATGTCCACTCCGCCTATGGTGATCTTTCCGTCGTACCCCCTCCAGAACCCCATCAGGAGGCTGGCTATTGTGCTTTTTCCAGCCCCGGAGGGACCGATCACCCCGTTCATGGTCCTCTCGCCGAAGGACAGGTTCACCTTTTTAAGCACCTTGCCCTTGTCGTCGTAGCCAAAATCAACGCCCTCGAACCGAATCTCCCCGGCCACGGCGCCGTCCAGCAGACCATCTCTCCTTTCGTCCTGGACCTCTAGGACGGAGTTGATGCTCTCCACCGACCGATTGAAGACGGTGGCCGTGTATTGGATAACGTGGAGCTTCAGAAAAAACCCGGTAAAAGCGCCGACCAAGGCGATCGTCAAAAGGTATTCGTAGCCGTTTATACTCCCCTCCATGAGGAGGTAACATGCGGTGACGATAGCCGCCGCAACCCCCGACTCCATCACCAGAAGGATCAAGCCCATAGGGACGTGCATCCCTAAGGACGCCCTCTTGACCCACCTCGCGTTGGTCCTGACGTCCTCAAGTATCCTCTCGGTCCTGGATTCGTCCCTGCCGAAGGCCTTTATCACCGGCATGGTGGAGATGTACTCGACCAGGTCCTCGGTGGTCCTCTTCATGCTGTCCTGAAACCGTCTCATAACCTCCGAGTTGGACCTCTCCACAACCTTGGCCAACGCAACAGCGAAGGGGATAGGCAGGATCAGGGCCAGCCCAAGCCGCCAGTCCAGCACGGTGAACATCATCACCGCTATGGCAACGGGCAGGGCCACGGCGTTGATCATCTCTGGAAGTCCGTGGGCCAGGTAGAGCTCGACCTGTTCCACGTCATGGCTGATGACGTTCACCAGGTCTCCGCCCTTTCTCCTCTGAAAGAAGGCTATCGGCAGGCCCTTGAGACGTTCCAGAACATTAAGCCTCACGTCGGCAAGGCAGGAGTAGGCCACGTCGTGGACCTTCCAGACCGACAGGCCGTAGAAGATGGCCTTCAACGCCAGACTGGCACAGATAAGTCCACCAAGGATCCATATCTCCCGGACGTCGGAGACCGCCCCCTCCAGCAGAGCCATCACCAGCCTCAGGGAGAGACAGAGTGGGACTATGCCGAATATGGAGTTCAACATCACCAACAGCCCACTGCCCAGGGCTTTGGACCTATACCTCTGAATCACGCTATTTCCGTCGTTCATCTTTATCCCTCTTATCCCAACTATCGCTAAGCCCCATGTCCGCACCGAGGCCACATTTTTATTAGACAGGCGAACAATTAGGGCGATAAAAAGGCCCCTTACAGGACCTTATCCACCTCTTGATTTAAGACCTTGAGGAACCTACGCACGACCAAGGCGTCTCCCTCTTCCCCCTTCTCCAGGATCTCGTAGACCTTTCCAAACACCTTTTTGGCGAAGACCCCGTGACCTCCGTAGGCGATCCACCCTTTTTCGGTGAGGTCGAAGAGCACCTCCTTTCGGTTTTCCAGTGCCTTGGTCTTGACTATATATCCCTTGTCCAGAAGCTTGTTGACGAACTTGGAGACCGAGCTTTTGGACACCCCCAGCGATTCGGCCAACTCGGTGAGGTTGGAGGTCGGATTCTCGCCTATGGCGATAATCGTGTGGATCTCGGTGGAGTAGAGCAGGTCTCCTGTCCCGAAGTCCCTAGGCCGACCTCCCAGCTGCTTGAACTTGTTGTGTACGCTGAACATCAGCTCCGCTATCTCCCTGTGCGCTCTGATTCCGCCCTCCATGTCCTCACCTAGCCCCCTTAGTTAGAATCCCCTGACATGTGTCGCTTGAGATAGTACGCCTGGGTAACTATCTTGTCAAGGTCGCAAAGTACAACGCCCCTGTATCGCGCCGATAAAACACGTCAAGTGCTTGACATAAAAATAGTCAAGTACTATACTGACCATCAAGTCAGGCACTTGACCAAATATAAAAACGACCGACCACAGGAGGAAATGGCGATGACTGAGATCAAGTTAACCGTCAACGAACAGCTGCAACAGCTTCAGATGTTGATGCACCGTGCGATGTTTCACCATTTTGGCAAAATGCACAGCCCACACAGAGGACAGGGACGGGTATTGGCTATCCTAAAGCTGAAACCGGAGATAAGCCAAAAGGAGCTGACCTACCTGCTTAACATGAGCAAACAGGCGGTTGCTGAGCTCATAGCCAAGCTGGAAAAAAACGATTACGTCTCTCGAAGACCATCGGAGGACGACAAGCGAGTGTTGATGGTGAGGCTGACGGACAAGGGATCAGAGGCGGCGGAGGACGTTGACGAGAACACACTGGAAACCACAAAAATATTCGATTGTCTTAACGATGACGAGCTCTCCACGTTCAGTGAATATTTAGGGCGCATCATAAGACGATATGAGGAGCTGTTCCCGGAGGATAACTTTGAGGAACGCCGTCAGATGATGGTGGACTTTATGTCCTCTCATCGACACGGTTTTGGTGGGCACTGTCATGGACACTCCGAGATGCTACATTCTTTTCTAAAAGGCGTGGAGTTTAAACATGGCGAGGACGACGAATAAAGCCCTTTTGTCCGTCTCGCCGGACGTCAGGGTCACCCTGCCGGAGACCCTGATCGAATATATTTGGGGACTGGCCCTGTCCGACGATTGGAAATGCTGCGATAGGCAGTCAGTGATACTAAGGGCCGTCGAGTTAAACGGACGGAAGATACAGGACATATACCACGTCTGCGACTACGATAACACGACGGATAAACGGCGAGTCTATGGATTCGAGCCCATAAGCTGCAAAGTAGAAATACTTAACTCTCACGGTAGATATCAAATGCAGCTATGAGAAAAAATTTTAAAATCCGGGACTCAGCGGAAAAATACCTGATAACCATATTGTTGCTACGCAAGAAGGTCCAAACCGTCCGTTCGGTCGACGTTGCAAGAGAGCTTCTTGTGTCCAAAGCAAGCGTCAGCAATGCTATAAAGATGTTGCGACATGAAAATTTAGTTTATATGGATGAAAGACGAAACCTTATCCTGACGGAGGAGGGGCTAAAATATGCGACCTCCGTGTTAGAACGCTACAGGGCCGTAGAAAGCCTTTTAGCTGAGACACTCAAAATCGACAAGGAAAGTCACCTAGATAACGCTTTAGAAAATCTCTAAAAACGCTGATCCTGGGATAGATCGTTCCGACATAGCCCATTTGAGCCCGTATAATTGACCTGCCATCGTGTAGTAAGAATGGGGCGACAGGACGTCGCCCCAAGCCGAGGGGGCACAGGACGTGCCCTCTG